>VBDM01000036.1 GCA_005881355.1 Betaproteobacteria bacterium | reverse complement strand
GGTCCCCAGCCGCTCGTAGGTCTCGCAGGCGTCGAGCGCGACGCGCAGCGCGCGCGGATCGGCGAGCCCGACGTCCTCGACCGCCATCCTCACCATGCGCCGGCCGAGGTAGAGCGGATCGGCGCCCCCGTCGAGCATGCGCACGAGCCAGTAGAGCGATGCGTCGGGGTTCGAGCCGCGCACCGACTTATGCAGCGCGGAAATCTGCTCGTAGAACGCGTCGCCGCCCTTGTCGAAGCGCCGCAGATTGCGCGCGAGCGCGTTCTGCACCAGGTCGCCGTCGATCTTCTTCACTCCGGCACCTGCCGCTGCGGTCTGGATTATTTCAAGCAGGTTCAGGAGGCGCCGCGCATCGCCGTCCGCGAGTCCGATCACTCGCACGCGTGCATTGGCGTCGAATGCGAGTCCCGGCAGGGCTTCCCGAGCGGCACGGTCGAACAGCGTTCCAAGCTCCGTCTCCGAAAGGCTCTTGAGAACGTACACCGAGGTGCGCGACAGCAGCGCGCCGATCACCTCAAAAGAGGGGTTCTCGGTCGTGGCGCCCACGAAGGTGAGCAGCCCCCGCTCGACGAAAGGCAGGAACGCGTCCTGCTGCGCCTTGTTGAAGCGGTGCACTTCATCGACGAAGAGGATGGTGCGCTTTCCGGAGGTCGCAAGCGCCTCCTCGGCCCGCCGTACGGCGTCCTTGATGTCCTTTACGCCGGAGAATACGGCGGAGAGCGCGATGAACTGCGCGTCGAACGCGTCGGCCATCAGACGCGCCAGGGTCGTCTTGCCGACTCCGGGAGGTCCCCACAGGATCATCGAATGCGGCTTGCCCGAGTCGAAAGCAAGACGCAGGGGCTTGCCCGGCCCGAGCAGGTGCTGCTGCCCCACGAATTCGTCGAGCGACTTGGGCCGCAGGGCCTCCGCCATCGGCGGCAGCGGCACGGGAGCGGGGAACAGATCGGTCATTCACTCGCCGGGAGAAGGAAGGGCTATTCGAGATCGCCGATCACGTCGGCGCCCTTGGGCGGCGAGAAGCGGAAGAGCCCGGGGTCCAGCCTGGGATTGCGCTCGAGCGATGCGAACCTCAGCACCGTGGTCTGCCCGAGGCTGTCGAGGAGCTCCATGACTTTGAGACCGGAAGAATCGAAGCCCATGCGGATTCTCTCGAAGCTGCTTTCCTTGTCGCGCGGCAGCGCCTCGAGCCACTCGAGGCCGTCTTTCGCTCCCCGGTCCGAGAGGTTGAACGCCCGCATGGCCTCGTCGTTCCCGGCGAGCAGCGCTGCCGGCGTGGACCCCAGCGCCTGGTCGAGCTTTTTCACCGTGACCTGCTTCAGGTCTTCGTCGTAGATCCATACCTTGGAGCCGTCGCCGACGATGAGCTGGGCGTAAGGCTTCACGTAGCTCCATCGGAATTTTCCCGGCCGCGAGAACGCAAGCGTCCCGCGCGATTCCTGCAGCAGCTTGCGGTCGCGATCGAAGATTTTCTGCTCGAATTCGCCTCTTGCGGTGAGGGTCCCGTTGATGAACTCCGAGAGGCGCTGAGGGCTCGCCGCCGGGGCGGCCGAGGGCATGAGCGCCAGAAGCGCCCCGAGGGAAGCCCCTGCGAAGCCGGAACGGATGGCCATCACAGCAGGCTACTCCGCTTTCGCGGGCACCAGTACGTCGCGATTCCCGTTCGATTGCATGGCTGAGACGAGTCCCGCCTGCTCCATCTGCTCGATCAGCCGCGCGGCGCGGTTGTAGCCGATGCGCAGATGGCGCTGCACCAGCGAGATCGACGCGCGCCGGGTACGCAGCACGATCTCCACCGCCTGATCGTACAGCGGATCGGACTCTGCGCTCTCCCCGCCCGGGCCCGGTTCGGCGCCCCCCTCGGCCTCCTCGGCTTCGAGCAGGCCCTCGACGTACTCCGGCCGGCCGAGCGATTTCAGGTAATCGACGACCTTGTGCACTTCCTGGTCGGCGACGTAGGCCCCGTGCACGCGCTGGCACATGCCGGCCCCGGGAGGCAGATAGAGCATGTCGCCCTGCCCGATCAGCGACTCGGCGCCCTGCTGGTCGAGGATGGTGCGCGAATCGACTTTGCTCGAGACCTGGAATGCGATGCGCGTGGGAATGTTGGCCTTGATGAGCCCGGTGATCACGTCCACGGAGGGACGCTGGGTGGCGAGGATCAAATGCACGCCGGCCGCGCGCGCCTTCTGCGCGAGGCGCGCGATCAGCTCCTCCACCTTCTTGCCCGATACCATGATCATGTCGGCAAGCTCGTCGATGATGACGACGATGCAGGGAAGCTTCTCCAGCCGCTGCGGCTCGCCCGATTCGAGCGTGTCCGGGTCCATCAGCGGCGTGCCGGATTTCTCGGCGTCGGCGACCTTGTGATTGTAGCCGGAGAGATTCCGCACCCCGATCCAGGTCATGAACCGGTAGCGCCGCTCCACTTCGCCCATGCACCAGGTAAGCGCGTTCGCCGCCTGCCGCATATCGGTGACGACCGGGGCAAGCAGATGCGGAATGTTCTGATACGCGGAGAGCTCCAGCATCTTGGGATCGACCAGGATGAACCGCACCTCGCGCGGCTCGGCCTTGTAGAGGATCGACAGGATCATCGCGTTGAGTGCGACGGACTTCCCCGAGCCGGTCGTCCCCGCGACCAGCACGTGCGGCATCTTGGCGAGATCGGCGACGATCGGATTGCCGGCGATGTCCTTGCCGAGCGCGAGCGTGAGCGGCGTATGAAGCTCGTGGTATGCCCGCGAGCTGATGATCTCGGAAAGGCGCACGATCTGGCGGTGCGGGTTGGGGATCTCCAGCCCCATGCATGATTTGCCCGGGATGGTCTCGACCACGCGGATGCTGTAAACGGACAAGGCGCGGGCGAGGTCCTTGACGAGGTTGACGATCTGGCTGCCCTTCACGCCGACCGCCGGCTCGACCTCGTAGCGCGTGATCACCGGCCCGGGGTAGGCTGCAAGGACCTTGACCTGAACGCCGAAATCGCCGAGCTTCTTTTCGATCAGCCGCGAGGTGTATTCGAGGGTTTCGGCCGACAGGACTTCGATGTCGCCCGCGGCTTCATCTAGGAGCTTGATGGGAGGCAGCGGCGTGTCGGGCAGCTCGCGGAAGAGCGGCTCCTGCTTCTCCTTTTGCGCTCTGGAGGATTTCGGAATTTCCACCACGGCGGGCTCTATCCGGATCGGCGGGTGATCCTCGATCAGCAGCCCGCGCTTCTCCCCCACCGCCGCCTCGCGCTTGTCCGCCGCGATTGCCCCGGCCTTTCTGTCCTGCCAGCTCTGCAATCTCTCGAGCGCCCAAAGATACGAGCCCTCCAGCACCGCCCCCAGCTTCTCCGTGACGGCAAGCCACGAAAGCCCGGTGAACAGGGACAGCGTCATCACGCAAAGCGTGAGCAGGATCAGCGTGGCGCCGGTGAAACCGAACCCGGACTGCAGTATTCTCGCCACGAGGTCCCCGACCAGCCCTCCGGGCGCAAGGGGGAGCGATATCCTCAAGGAATGAAGGCGCAAGGCCTCGAAGCCGCTCGAGGCGAGCAGCAGCACGGCAAAGCCGGTGAGTGCGATGGCGAACGAACGCCGGTCGCCGATCAAGCCGCCCTCCAGGCGCCGGAAAGTCCAGATCGCTGCGAACAGAGGGAGCGCGACCCACCACCAAGCCGAGACGCCGAACAGATACAGCAGCATATCGGCTATCCAGGCGCCCACCCTCCCGCCGAGATTGCGGATCTCGCCTTCAGCGACGCTGTGCGACCAGCCCGGGTCGGCCCGGTTGAAAGTGGTGAGGACGAGAGAAAGGTAGAGCGCCGCTGCAACCAGGACGAACAGCCTCGATTCGCGCAGCAGCGCGGCAACCTTGCCGGGAAGGGGTGCCTGGTTCTGTTTCAACTCGCTCGCGGCCTGTCAGCGCTCCGCCGGGCGGCGGTCCTGGTCGATGCGCGAATTTTAGCACTCCGGGTCGGCTTCGACGGCGCCCGCCCTCGGGGTGCGAGATCCCCTCAATCGATCGTCAGGATGGTGTCGCGCAGAAGAATCGAGCCGGGCCGAACCTCGATGAAGCCTCCCGATTGGAGGTCCTTCATCACGCGGCTGACCATTTCGCGCGAGGCCCCGATCATCTTGGCGATGTCCTGCTTGGCGACCTTCTTCGTCACGACTTTCTGTCCGTTCACGGTTTCGGCCATCTCGAGCAGCAGCCGCGCGACCCGCCCGTAGACATCCATCAGGGCCAGGCTGCCGATCTTCTGATCGGCCTCCCGCAGCCGCTTGACCAGTCCGCGCATGACGGTCATGGCCATCTCGAAATTCTCCGCGAGACAGCTCTTGAAGTCGCGCTTCGACAGGCTCAGGACTTCGCACGCCTCGATCGCCACCACGCTCGCCGAGCGCGGGTGATCGTCGATCAGGCCCATCTCGCCGAAAAACTCGTTCGGTCCCAGGATCGCGAGGATCACCTCGCGCCCCTCGTCGTCGCTCATCATCACCTTGAGCCGGCCCGATATGATGACGTAGAGCGACTCGGTCATATCGCCCGCGGCGATGACCGTCGTGCCGCGGGGAAAGCTCTTGCGGCTGACCGCGCTGGTGAGAAGCACCAGCTGCGGCTCGGGCAATGTCGAAAAGAGCGGTACGTTGCGCAGCAGCAGCATCGATACGCCGGCCGGGGCAACCATAGTTTTCCTTTCAGGCGCTCTGACTCGCCTATCTTATCAGACTCGCCGAGCCCGTCTTCGGGTGCCGCGCCGCCCGCGACTCCTGCAGAAGACGCGGCGGCAACGGCACCGGGAAACTGTTCGAGGGCCGGGGCGATAGTCCTTCCGCGCTATAATTTGGGCCGCTCCGCGATTGAATTTGCGCATCCTCGTCCCAACAACCCCGATATGTCGAAAAAAGCCAGGCATTCCCGCCTGCTGATACTGGGATCCGGCCCGGCGGGCTACACGGGAGCGGTCTATGCGGCGCGCGCGAACCTGAAACCGCTTGTCATCACCGGCCTCGCCCCCGGCGGGCAACTCATGACCACGACGGACGTGGACAACTGGCCGGCCGATAGCGGCGGAGTCCAGGGCCCGGAACTGATGGAACGGTTCCAGAAGCATGCCGAACGCTTCGAGACCGAGATCATCTTCGATCACATCCACACGGCACACCTCGAGGAGCGGCCCTTTCGGCTCGACGGCGATGCCGGCGAGTACACGTGCGATGCGCTCATCATCGCCACCGGGGCCTCTGCCCGCTATCTCGGGCTCGAATCGGAGGCGAAGTTCATGGGCAAGGGGGTCTCGGCGTGCGCCACCTGCGACGGATTCTTCTACAAGGGGCAGGACGTTGCGGTCGTAGGCGGAGGCAATACTGCAGTGGAGGAAGCGCTGTATCTGGCGAACATCGCGCGCCGGGTCACCGTGATCCACCGGCGCGACAAATTCCGCGCCGAGAAAATCCTGCAGCAGAAGCTCTTCGAACGAGGCAACGTCACGCTGCGCTGGAACCACGTCCTGGACGAAGTCCTCGGCGACGCCAAGGGCGTGAGCGGCATCCGCATCAAGGACGTCCAGACAGGCGCAGCCCAGCAGCTCGCGGTACAGGGATTGTTCATCGCCGTGGGGCACACTCCGAATACCGGCATTTTCGAAGGACAACTGGAGATGAAGGGCGGGTACATCGTCACGCGCGGAGGGAGCGAGGGCAACGCCAGCGCGACCAGCGTCCCGGGGGTGTTCGCCGCCGGCGACGTGCAGGACCATGTCTATCGGCAGGCGGTGACGAGCGCCGGCAGCGGCTGCGTTGCGGCGCTCGACGCGGAAAAATATCTAGACGGCCTGCGCTAGAGTTCCAGGCGAGAAAGTATGCGCAAGCGCGCGAACGACGGCTCCCGCGAAGACGACGCCGCGCTGTTTCGCGACGCGGTGCGCGATGCCACGCCTCTGCGATCGCCGGCCCGCGTGCAGCCCGAAGCCAAATCGCCGCCGTTGCCGGTGCAGTCCCTTCTTGACGTGCACGATGCGCTCGCCGAGAGCTTGACCGGCCCCCTTCCAGTGGACCCATCGATCGAAACCGGCGAGGAGCTTTTCTATCTGCGCGACGGTCTGGGCCGCAACGTGCTGCACAAACTGAGACGGGGCCACTGGGTCGTTCAGGACGCCGTCGACTTGCACGGCTCGAACCGGGACGAGGCCCGGTCGCTGCTCGCGGAATTCCTCAGCGACTGCCTCAAACGGGGCCTGCGCTGCGTTCGCGTGATCCACGGCAAGGGCTTGCGCTCGCCCAAGCGCGAGCCCGTACTGAAGGGAAAGGTGCGGCAGTGGCTCGCGCAACGCGACGAAGTGCTCGCCTTCTGCCAAGCACCGACGAATCAGGGCGGTAGCGGCGCGCTACTGGTGCTGCTGAGGGCCTAGACCGCCGCCTCGTTGGTCTCGCCTGTGCGGATGCGCACGACCTGTTCCACCGAGGTCACGAAGATCTTGCCGTCGCCGATCTTGCCGGTGCGCGCTGCCTTGACGACAGCCTCGATCGCTCCGTCGAGCATCTTTTCGGTCACCACGACCTCGATCTTGACCTTCGGCAGGAAGTCCACGACGTATTCCGCGCCGCGGTAGAGCTCGGTGTGGCCCTTCTGGCGACCGAAGCCTTTCACCTCCGTCACGGTCAGTCCGGTCACCCCGACTTCGGCGAGGGCTTCACGCACTTCGTCGAGCTTGAAAGGCTTTACCACCGCTTCGATCTTCTTCATGGCCTTTCTCCCGCGTTGATTTCTGCGCCAGTATAGCAAACGGTAGTCGCCCCCCTTGCCGGCTATTCATAGGGCTCCCGGTAGCGCGACGTGATCGGATAACGCCAATCCTTGCCGAAACCCCGGTGCGTGATGCGGATTCCGATCGGCGCCTGGCGCCGCTTGTACTCGCTGCGATGGATCATCTCGACCACCCGCTTCACGTCACCGGCGTCGAAGCCCTGCGCGATTATTTCGGAAGGGCTCATGTCGTTTTCCATGTACGCCGAAATGACGGCGTCCAGGACATCGTACGACGGCAGGGTGTCCTGGTCGGTCTGGTCGGGCCTGAGCTCCGCGGAGGGAGCGCGGGTCAGCACGCGTTCGGGAATGACGTGCTTGACGCCGTTCCGATACCGGCACAGACGGTACACCAGCGTCTTGAGGATGTCTTTGATGACCGCGAACCCTCCCGCCATGTCGCCGTAGAGAGTGGCATAGCCGACCGCCATCTCCGATTTGTTGCCGGTGGTCAGCACGATCGCGCCGAACTTGTTCGACAAGGCCATCAGCAGGGTGCCGCGGATGCGCGCCTGGAGATTCTCCTCGGTCGCATCGACGGGAAGCCCGGTGAATTCCTTCGCTAGCGCCGCGAGAAACGCATCGAACACCGGACCGATCGGAATCTCGTCGTAGCGCACTCCGAGTTTCCCGACGAGCTCCCGGGAATCTTCGATGCTC
>VBDM01000380.1 GCA_005881355.1 Betaproteobacteria bacterium | reverse complement strand
GAAGTCGAGCGCGCGCGCACGCGGCTTCTCAACGACATCGAGCTCACGCTCGCCGATTCCCGCGAGCTCACCGGCGTCCTCTCCGAATACGCCGGCATCGGCGACTGGCGCGTGCTCTTTTTGCATCGCGACCGGCTGAAGGGGACAGGCGCCGCCGAGGTCCAGGCCGCCGCAGTCCGCTACCTGAAGCCCGCCAACCGCACGCTGGGAATATTCCTTCCGACCAAGGAGCCCGACCGCGCGGAGATTCCGCCCGTGCCGGACCTGGCCGCGATGCTCAGGGACTACCGCGGCTCGGGCGCGGTCGCCCAAGGGGAGAGCTTCAATCCCGCTCCGGCGAACATCGAGGCGCGCGTCATCCGCAGGACGCTCCCCGGCGGCATGAAGCTGGCGCTCCTTCCGAAGAAGACGCGCGGCGGCACCGTGGTCGCGCAGCTCGGGCTGCAATGGGGCGACGAACGGAGCAAGCTGAACCGGGCGACCGCTTGCGGCATCACGAGCTCGATGCTGATGCGCGGAACGCGGAAGAACTCCCGCGAGCAGCTGCTCAATCGTTTCGACCGGCTCAAGGCCAACGTGGGCATCGGCGGCGAAGGCGGCTCGATCGAGACGGTGCGCTCGAGC
Organism: Betaproteobacteria bacterium; assembly: GCA_005881355.1. Taxonomy (GTDB): domain Bacteria; phylum Pseudomonadota; class Gammaproteobacteria; order Burkholderiales; family SG8-39; genus VBDM01. The sequence continues at coordinate 1,986 of VBDM01000380.1, read as the reverse complement.
CTTCCGGAGGCGCTCCGCCTGATGGCCGAGGTGCTGCGCGAGCCGTCTTTCCCGCGCGAGGAGTTCGAGCAGCTGCGCCGCTCCTCGCTCACCGGCATCGACTCGCAAAGGAGCGACCCGGGCGCGCTTGCGGGCCTGGCGCTCGCCCGCCACCTCAATCCTTATCCTCCCGAGCACTGGCTCTACACCGCCACGCTCGACGAGCGCGGCGCGCGGCTCCAGGCGCTCTCCCTGGACGAAGTCCGGAGGTGTTACGCCGACTTCTACGGGGCCTCCGACAGCGAGCTCGCCGTGGTCGGCGATTTCGACCCGGCGGAGATCGCGCGCCTCGCGCAGGAGCTTTTCGGCGGCTGGAAGAGCCCGCGCCCCTATGCGCGCATTCCGCTGCGAATCGCCGAGGTCCCCGCCGTCAACAGCGTGATCAACACGCCGGACAAGGCGAACGCGGCGCTGCGCGCCGGGATGCTGCTCAGGTTGCGCGACGACAACCCCGATTACCCGGCGCTCGCCCTCGGGAACTACGTTCTCGGCGGCTCTTCCGACTCGCGCCTCACGCGGCGCATCCGCGAGAAGGAGGGACTGTCCTACAGCGTCGGCTCCTTCCTTTCCGCAGACAGCTTCTTCGAGCGCGGCAGCTTCGGCGTTTTCGCCATCTATGCGCCGCAGAACCGCGCGCGGGTCGAAACCGCGATGACCGAGGAGATCCGCAAGGCGCTCGACGAAGGTTTCAGCGCAGAGGAAATCGAGGCCGGGAAAAAGGGCCTGCTGCAGGCGCGGCAGCTCGCGCGCTCGAACGACGAGAACCTCGCGAGCCGCCTCGCTTCCTACCTCGTGCTCGACCGCACCTTTTCCTGGGACGAGGAGCTCGAGCGGCGCATCGCCGCCCTGACGCCGAAGACGGTGGTCGAGACCCTGCGCCGCCATATCGATCCGGAAAAGCTTTCCGTGGTCAAGGCGGGGGATTTTGCGGGCCTCGCGGCGAGCCCCTCGGCGCCGAGCCAGGCCAACTAGCGGCCTCGCGGCGCGCGCTACCTCAATTCCTCGTAGCGAAGTTCGAGTACCTCGAGCTCTTCGTCCCCGGCGGGGGTCCGGAGCGTAACCGTATCGCCTTCCCGCGCCTTGAGCAACGCGCGCGCGATCGGCGACACCCACGACACGCGGCCGCGCCCTGGATCCACTTCGTCGGTGCCGACGATGCTGACCGTGTGCACGCTGCGCTTCGCGTCGCGGTAAGTGACGGTGGCGCCGAAGAACACCCGCTCCCGGTCCCCGTCGCGGGGATCGACGACCTCCGCGATCTCCAGCCGCTTCATGAGAAAGCGGATGCGGCGTTCGATCTCGCGCAATCGTTTTTTCCCGTAGAGGTAGTCGGCGTTCTCCGAGCGGTCGCCGTTCGACGCGGCCCAGGCCACCGTTTTCACCAGTTCCGGCCGCTCGGTCTCGACCAGCGCCTTGAGCTCCGATTTCAGGCGCGCGTGGCCCTCGGGCGTGATGTAGTTCTTCAGCCCAAGGGGCTCCCGGGGCTCGAGCTCCTCCTCCGGGGCATTTCCTTCGCGCGTGAACGCTTTGCTCATGCCGTCCTGTCCCTGCCGCCGAGTCCATTATAATAGGCGCGCTCGCACCCACCGGGAATCCCGAAGGGAGATGCCATGCGGATCACCAAGCGCACCCGGGAAATCGTGCTCCTGGCGCTGATCGCCGCCGCGGCGGGTCTCGCCAACGCCCCCGAGGAGGTGCTCGAGAGCGCGGGCATCGACCGGAATTTCCTGCTGGGATCGCTCGCGCTGACGGTGTTCATCGCGCTGTTCCTGTACCTCAAGTTCCAGTTCTTCTTCATGGTCGTGCTGCTGGCGATCGCCGCGAACATGCCCGGGGAGGTCGCGGAATACCTGGGAATTTCGACGATACCTCTGGTCATCGCGATGTCGACCATGGTCGGCTTCTCGCTCATCAACTACGTCGTCGACCTGCTCCCGACGGGCCTGG
>VBDM01000376.1 GCA_005881355.1 Betaproteobacteria bacterium | reverse complement strand
CACGATCAGGCGTATCGGCTTCGCCGGATAGTCCTGCGCCGGCGCAGCGCCTGCGAACGCCGCAAGCGCGAGCGCCGCGAAAACCTGTCGCAACCCCAACCGACCTCCTCTTCCCGACGGATTCAACGCTGAATGATAAACTGTTCGCCGAGACCGGGAGTCTGGCCAGAACCAAGGGAGATTTCACTCATGCGGTTAGCTCATCTGGGAACGATCGTGGCGATCCTTGCGTCACCCGCAGCAGCTCAATCCCTCGACTACGAGTTTTTCAAGGCCCGCGTCGAGCCGATCTTCCTCGCGAAGCGCCCCGGACACGTGCGCTGCGTGGTGTGCCACTCCGACCGGAGCAACAACAGCTTCAAGCTGGAAAAGATTCCGCCGGGAGACAAGTTCTGGACGGAGGAGCAGTCGCGCCGCAACTTCGAGGCGGTCTCGCGCCTGGTGGTCCCCGGCGATCCGGCCAAGAGCCTGCTTCTGCTGCAGCCGCTCGCCCCCGAAGCAGGCGGCAACGCCTTCCACACGGGCGGCAGGCAGTTCGCCTCGAGGAACGACCCGGAGTGGAAAATCCTCGCCCGGTGGGTCACCGGGCAGACCGCGCGCCCGGGCAAGTGATCTTCAGCGCATCACCAGGGTGTTGATCCGCTTGGGCACTTCGCCCACGGGAACGGTCGCCACCCGCTTGATCGCCTTCGTATCGATGACGGACACCGACCGCGCCCCCGCGTTCGAGATGTAGAGCAGCTTGCTGTCGGGCGTGAAGGTGACCCAGTTCGGCACCGCGCCGATCGGCGCGCGTCCCTCGAGCTTGAGCTCGGGCAGCTTGGCGTGTCCCAGCAGCTTGAGGTCGGGCAGCGAGTAGGCGAAAACGGCATTGGCGAAAATGCTGGTGACCCACAGCGTCTTGCCGTCGGGCGCGACGCCCATGCCGTGCGCGGCGAAATCCACCACCGCGAACCCGTTCAGCTTCGAGAGCTGGACGAATATGCGGCGGGTCGAGCCGTCGGGTCCCGCCTCGAAGGTCATCGGGCGCACGCCTTCGTCGAGCTTGAGCTCCCAGGCGACCTGCTCGGTCTTCAGATCGATGACGGTCAGGACTTTCGTGCGGATCGAGCCGGTGACCACGAACTTGTTGTCCGGGGTCACATAGACGTTGTGAAGCCGGCCGTTCACCGGGATGCTCTTCGCGAGCTTGAGCGAGGCGGTGTCGATCACATCCAGCGCACCGGGGTCATCGGCGATCCCGACGACCACCCGCCCGCCGTCCTTGGTGACCGCGATGTTGTTGGGGTGACCGCTCAAGGGCACCTTTTTGAGAATCTTGCCCGTCTTGCGGTCGACGACGTCGAGAGTGCTGTCGGCCTCGTTGCTGACGTAGACGCGCGCGCCGTCGGGCGCGAAACCGATGCCGTGGGCCGCCTCGATGCCTTTGATGACCTGCACGACCTTGTTCGTCGCCGGGTCGATCACGTGGATGCTGTCGCCGGCGCTGTTCGTGACGTAGACGCGCACCGTATTTGCCGACACGGGCGACACCGCCAGTGCCAGCACGAGCCACGCATGCCTGAAGCCGGTGCGGGAAAGCGTCGATTTGCTCATGGCCGTCCTCCTGTCGCGCACGCAACGCGCCAGTGTAGGCGGGAGCGCGCTCCAGGGTCAAGGTTTACGGCGAGCCGTCGAAGGTGCAACATGGACCGCCTCGGCCCGCGCCGAATTTCGAAGACGTCGGCCTTCATCCGCGCCACAAGGGGGAGTTCATGAAATTCATCGCACCGGCAGCTGTCGCTCTGTTCTTCTCCGCCGCCGTCACCGCGCAGACGCTCGACGACCTCAAGAACGACGGGAAGAACACCGACAACATCCTCACCTACGGCATGGGCTACCATCTGCAGCGCTACAGCCCGCTCAGCCAGGTCAACAAGAAGACCGTCAAGCGCCTGGTGCCGGTGTGGAACCTGAGCCTCGACAACAACTGGGGCGAGCAGGCCCAGCCGATCGTCTACAACGGCGTGATGGTCGTCACCAACGCCAGGGCGACCGTCGCGATCGACGTCGCCACCGGCAAGCAGATCTGGAAGCACACGCTCGACTGGCCGCCCGAGACGCCGCGCGTCGTGTGCTGCGGCGTGTCCAACAAGGGCGCGGCGATCTACAACGGCAAGGTCTACCGCACCACGCTGGACGCCCACGTGCTCGCGCTCGACGCGAAGGACGGCAAGGAGATCTGGAAATCGAAGGTCGCCGAATGGAAGGACGGCTATGCCCTGACAGTCGCGCCGCTCGTTGCGAACGGAGTGTTGATCACCGGGATCTCCGGTGCGGAGTTCGGCATCCGCGGCTTCATCGACGGCTGGGACCCCGAGACTGGCAAGCAGTTGTGGCGCCGCTACACGATCCCGGCGCGCGGCGAGAAGGGCAACGAGACCTGGCCGCAGGACAACAATGCCTGGGAGACGGGCGGCGGCTCGGCCTGGATCACCGGGTCCTACGATCCCGAGCTCGACCTCATGTACTGGGGCATCGGCAACCCGGCGCCGTGGGCCTCGCAAAGGCGGCCGGGCGACAATCTCTACACCTCTTCGGTGCTTGCGCTGCGGCCGAGGACCGGCGAGATGGTCTGGTACTACCAGTTCACGCCGAACGACGCGTATGACTACGACGCGTGCTGGGAGCTGATCCTCGCCGACCTGAAGGTGCAGGGACGCAGCCGCAAGGCGCTCATGCAGCTCAACCGCAACGGCTTTCTCTACGTGCTCGACCGCACGAACGGCCAGCTGATCTCGGCGAACGCCTACGAGAAGGTGAACTTGAAGACCGGGCGTCCGGTCGAGACCGACATCGCGAAAAGCATCCGCGACATGAAGGCGACCGAGCACTGGCCGTCGACGCGCGGCGCCAAGAACTGGCAGCATGCCGCGTTCAATCCGCGGACCGGCTTGATCTACGCCAATACGCTGCACGAGGGCCGGATGTACAGGCACCTGGAAACCAAGCCGTATACGGTCGGCCAGCGCTATCAGTTCATAGAGAACCTGCCGCTGCCGCGCGTCCCCGGCGAGCCGATCGGCCACATCGAGGCCATCGATCCGCTCACCGCGGCGAAGAAATGGCGCGTGCCGCTCATGGATTTCCAGATCTGGTCTGCGATGCTCGCGACCGGCGGCGGGCTGCTCTTCACCGGCAAGGAGACCGGCGAGTTCATCGCGCTCGACGCCGACACCGGCAGGCAGCTGTGGCAATTCCAGACCGGGTCCGGCATCAACGCCATGCCGGTCACCTTCACCCGGAAGGGCCGGCAGTACGTGACCGTGCTCTCGGGCGTCGGCGGGCTGTACTGGAACATCGCGCGCGAGCAGCTGAAGGACAAGGTGCCGCCGGGCGGATCGGTCTGGACTTTCGCGCTGATGCCGGACTGAATGCTCCGGCGCGTTGCAGCCCCGCTCGCAGCGGCCCTTGCGCTCGCGGGCGCGCCGGCCACGGCCCAGAGCCCGCAAGTGCAAAACTTCGCGCCGGAGCAGCTGAAGGCCGGAGCGGAAATCTACGAGCGCAACTGCTCGCCGTGCCACGGCGCGCGCATGCTCGACCCGCAGGGCGCCGCCGACCTGAGGAAATTCCCGCGCAACGAGCGCGAGCGTTTCGTCAATTCGGTGACGCGCGGCAAGAACCAGATGCCGCCCTGGGGCGGCCTGCTCAAGCCCGAAGAGGTCGAGGCCCTGTGGGCTTACGTGGTCGCGGGCGGGAAAATCTGAGACCCGACGCCAGCAGAAGCGCAAGCGGCCTTCTCATATCCCGCACCAATCCCGGATCAAATCCTCGTAAATCGCCACCGACTGCCGGATGCGCTCCATGCTGCACCACTCGTCGGTCTGATGCGCCTGCTGCGGCTCGCCCGGCCCCAGCACCACCGTCGGCGCGCCCTGGTAGACCTTGAGGAGATTCCCCGCGTCGGTGTTGTAGGTCTGGGCGCGCGGCTCGGGCTTCACGCCGAGCGCGCGGCCGGTGATCTCGAACACGCGCTGCACCCAGTCCTGCCCGGGCTCGGTCCACACCGCGTTCATGTCCGAGAACACGTCGATCTCGGCCTCGTTCCCGAGCAGCGCCTGCAGCTTCCCGCGCAGGGCGGCGTGATCCATCCCGGGCACCGTGCGGACGTCCACGCCGACGCTCGCCGAGTCCGGAACCATGTTCACGCCTTCTCCGCCCGCGAACGTCCCGACGTTCATCGTCGGCCTGCCCATCACCGGATGCGCCGGCCGGCCGAAGTCGAAAGCCTCGAGCTTCGCCACCGCGCGCGCCGCCTTGTAGATCGCGTTCACGCCCAGGTCGGGCATGGAGGCGTGCGCCGACACGCCGCGGAACCGCGCGTAGAACTTGAGCGAGCCCTTGTGCCCGACGCACGGATAGTTCGAGGTGGGCTCGCCCACGATGATCGCGCCGGCCCTGCCGAGCAGCTGCGTTCGCGCGAGATGCTGCGACCCGATGCATCCCCCCTCCTCCGCCGCCGTGAGCACGAGCACCACGCCCGGCGTTCCGGACAGCTTCTTCGCGACGCTCCGGGCCGCGAGCAGCATCGCCGCGAGGCCGGCCTTCATGTCGGAGGAGCCGCGGCCGTACAGCCTGTCGCCGTCCGCCTCGCCGCTAAAAGGATTCTTGCTCCATTTACGGGAGCCGAGCGGAACGACGTCGAGATGTCCGGTCAGACAGAGCGGCGGCTTGGAATCGACCCCACCCGAGCGTGCGATCACGCTCGTGCGCGCGTCCTCGTACTCGTGGTAGGTGACCTCGAAGCCCCACTCCTGCAGCATTGCGCCGACGAGATGCGCACAGTCGCGCTCGCGGCCCGGAGGATTCACCGTGTCGAAGCGCAGCAGGGAGCGGGTAAGGGCGACGGCGTCGCTCATGCCGCGGATGATACCGGCAATCGATCGAGCGATCTTCGACCGCGCCGGACTTGCTACTTTGCGACCAGAGCGCCCTTCATCATGGGATGGAACCGGCAGACATAGGCGATCTCGCCTCTGGCG
>VBDM01000379.1 GCA_005881355.1 Betaproteobacteria bacterium | reverse complement strand
CACGACGCGTCCCTGTTCGGTGATGACGTAGACATCGCGGTCCGGGCCCCCCCCTTGGTCTCGCAACATGTCGCCGAGGCCGTTCAGGTTGACCTTGGCGGATAGCGCACCCAGGAAGAGCCCGTCATCGCGCCGGATCGGCACGACGAGCACGATCACCGGCTTGCTCGCGCCGGCATCCCAAAATGCGTCGCCCACGAGCGCATCGCGTGTCCGCAGGTTGTTCACCTGGTCTTGCGAGAGTCGGAAGCCGGTTCGGCTGCCGCTGCTCGTCAGGACCTGACCGTCTGGACCGACGATCGCCAGCCCCTCGTGAGCCGGCAGGTTCTGGCGGACGGAGTTCAGGTAGTCGCGGAGGCGGATGACGGCCTGGGGGCCCGAACGGCCTCCCCCCGAGGCTCTGGCCAGGTTGTCGGAAACGACGTAGGGGCTGGCCCGCAGGCGCAGGTCGAACACGTGCTGGTCCACCCAGGCGCCCATCGCGCGGGCGACCTCCGAGCTCACGCTCCGCAGCTCGAGATCGACGCGATCCCCCACCGAGCGCCCGTTGCCGCCGGACAGGAGGAGAGCCATGGCGAGCGTCGTGAACAGCGTGGCTAACACTGTGAACAGCAGGAACTTGCCGCTCATGGAGTTGAGCCGCAGGGCGCGCAGCGCCCGATCGCCGATTCTTTGCCAGTTGGTCACGGCTGCAACATTAACCTTCGGCCCGTCGATGCAATGGGTGCTAGCTCGTTTCGTCCCAGGGCCTTGCGCCTCGAGCTACTGTGAGCGGCTACGGGAAAGGATAAGAGAATCAATCCGGCCGAAGGATAAGAGAATCAATCCGGCCGCGAAATCGGAACAGCTCGCAGGCGCGCCGCAATCCGATGCTTGAACCTGTTCCGGAGCCGCGCACATCGGTCTTATGTTAATTTCGCCCCCCGGCGCACCCTCCGAGCGGGCGCGATCGGAGCGAGTCTAGTGGTAAATTGCTGGGCAATCAAGTCCGCCCGCCGCACCAAGGCAAGCTCTGTCCCCTCCTCCGGTAGATCCTTTATAGGGCGGGGCGGCCTTCAGTGCAGAGTTCGCCTCATCCAGCGCACCGGGATGGCGGTGATGTCGCTCTTGCCGAGGCCGGCGCCCGAAGCCTCGTCGTAGCACTCCAGCGCACGCGAAGTGACCGGAAGGCTGGCTCCGAGCGAATCGGCCTCCTCGACCATCGTTCGCAGGTCCTTGCGCATCGCGTCGATGTCGACGGTGATCGGGCCGGTATCCTTGCCCTGGAGCGCCGCCGCGAGGACCGCCCCGCGTCCCTTGAGCACGTTGGGTCCGCCGGAGGTGTCCGCGAAAATATCCACGATCCGGGCCGAATCGAGCCCGAGGGACCGGCACAAGGCCAGCGCTTCGCCGAATGCCTGCCAGAAGACGAGCAGCGGAAGGTTGATCGCGAGCTTCATGCTTGCCCCGGCGCCGATGGGGCCGACGTGCTCGACGCGCCGGCACAGCTGATCGAGTAGGGGCCTCGCGCGGGCGATATCCGCCGCTTCGCCGCCGACGAAGCCGAAGAGCTTGCCGTCTTTGGCCGGCCCAACCGTCCCGCCGACCGGGCATTCGACCATTACCGCGCCTCTTTCCCCGATCTTCGCGGCAAGCATTCGCTCAGTCTCGGGCCGGACCGTGCTCATCTCGACGAAGAGCTTTCCGGAAACGCCGACCGACAAGAGGCCGTCCCTGCCGTGATAAGCCGCGTCGATCGCCGCGGCATCGGTGAGGATCGTGATGATCGCTTCCGAGGATGAAGCGAGTTGCGACGGCGTCGCGGCGACTTTCGCGCCGGCGGCCGCGAGCGGCCCGGTCTTTTCCCGGGTGCGGTTCCAGACCGCGAGCTCGTGGCCGAGGCCCATCAGGCGCTGCGCGATCGCCGAGCCCATTCTGCCGGTGCCTGCTATTCCGATTTTCAAGTGGTCCTCCTCGTTCGGGCCCGTCGGTTGACACGTGTTGCAGCGTGGGTTCAAATTAGCCCGCGATAAATATAGCAGTTGCACCGAGGCCGCAGTCGCTCCGAAGGAGAGAAAAATGGGGTCGCCGAAGAGCGAGCTCCGCGACGGGATGCCGTATTCCGGCCGGAGAGAGACGGCCGCTATCCGGCGATCCTGAGCTACGGCCCGTATGCGAAGGGACTCGCGTTCCAGGACGGCTATCCGAGCGCTTGGCAGCGCATGGTGGCCGAGCATCCCGACGTCGCCTGCGGCTCCACCAACAAATATCAGAACTGGGAGGTGGTCGACCCTGAGAAATGGGTGCCCGACGGCTATGTTTGCGTCCGCGTGGATTCACGCGGTGCCGGCCGCTCACCAGGTCACATCGACCATTTCTCGCCGCGCGAGACGAAAGATTTCTACGACTGCATCGAATGGGCCGGCGTGCAGGCCTGGTCGAGCGGAAAAGTGGGCTTGAACGGCATCTCTTACTACGCCATCAACCAGTGGCACGTAGCGTCGCTGCAGCCGAAGCACCTCGCCGCGATGTGCGTCTGGGAGGGCGCGGCCGACTGGTACCGCGACATGACTCATCACGGCGGAATTCTCTCCACGTTCTGGGCCAACTGGTACGACCTGCAGGTGAAGACGGTGCAGTACGGACTCGGCGAGCGCGGTCCGCGCAGCCGCGTGACCGGAGAGCTTATCTGCGGCGACCAGACTTTGTCAGACAAAGAGCTTCAGCAGAATCGCGCCGACTTCGGCGACGAGATCCTCGCGCACCCGCTCGACGACGATTATCACGAGGCGCGCTCGCCGGTCTGGGAGAAAATCACCGTGCCGTTTCTTTCCGCGGCCAACTGGGGCGGGCAGGGACTGCACCCGCGCGGCAATTTCGAGGGCTTCGTGCGCGCCGTGTCCAAAGACAAGTGGCTCGAGGCGCACGGCATCGAGCACTGGACTCATTTTTATACCGATTACGGTGTCGGCCTCCAGAAGCGGTTTTTCGCGTATCACCTGAAAGGCGAGAAAAACGGCTGGGACAGGCAGCCGCGCGTTCAGCTTCAGGTGCGCCATATCGATCGCTTCGTCGAGCGGCGCGAGAACGAATGGCCGATCGCGCGCACGCGCTGGACGAAGTTCTATCTCGGCCCGTCCGGGCACACGCTCGCCCCCGAGCCGCCGAAAGCGGCAGCAAGCGTCGCCTACGATGCGCCCGGCGACGGCGCGACATTCCTTTCAGCGCCGCTCGAGCACGAGACGGAGATCACGGGCCCTCTTGCCGCGAGGCTGTTCGTGTCTTCGTCCACGGCGGACGCCGATCTTTTCCTGGTTTTCCGCGTGTTCGCACCGGACATGCGCGAGGTCGTATTCATGGGCGCCGTCGATCCGCACACCCCGATCGCGCAAGGCTGGCTGCGCGCCTCGCACCGCAAGCTCGACCCGGAGCTCTCCGCCGAATATCGGCCCTACCACACGCACGATGAGCCGCGGCCGCTCGAGCCCGGCGACGTCGTTCAGCTCGACGTGGAGCTCTGGCCGACCAGCATCGTCGTTCCGGCCGGCCACAGAGTGGCGCTGACCGTGCGCGGCCGGGATTACGAATGGCAGAAATCCACCGGTGCACGGCTTTCGAATTTCAAGAACGAGTTGCGCGGCTGCGGACCGTTCCTGCATGATGATCCGCGCGACCGGCCGGCCGCGGTCTTCGGCGGCGAAGTCACTATCCACGCCGGCCCGGGACGCGAATCCTATATTCTGGTCCCGGTAATCCCGCCGAAGCGCTGAGAGCCGAAGAGGAGGAGATCGTGGCGACGAAACTTTACGGATTCTGGCGTTCCCTGGCCACCTACCGCGTGCGCGTCGCACTCGCGCTCAAGGGCCTCGACGCCGAGCAGATCTCGATCAACCTGCTGCAGGGCAAGCAGCACACCGGGGAATACAAGGCGATCAACCCGCAGAGCGTGGTCCCCGCGCTGGTGATCGACGAGGGTCCGCCGCTCTTCCAGTCGATGGCGATCCTCGAGTACCTGGAGGAGACGCACCCGAAGCCTGCGCTCTTGCCTAAGGACCCGCGCGGCAGGGCGCGCGTCCGCGGCCTCGCGCAGATCGTGGTGAGCGACGGGCATCCGCTGGTCGT
>VBDM01000378.1:439-2303 GCA_005881355.1 Betaproteobacteria bacterium | reverse complement strand
CATCTCGCGCGCGGCCTTCACTGGAGGGGAGAACACCTATCCCTACGTGCCGGCCTTCGATGCGCACCTGTTTCTCTCCGCGAATCCGCTCGACGTGCGCAAAGCCCTGGACGTGGGGCACGCCGCCGCGACCATCCTGCCTTCCAATGTCGGGCAAAACGTCGTGGCGACCGAGGAGCTGCGCATCGCATTCGACGGCGACGCGGTGGTGTTCTCCGACGAGGCGGAGCGCGTCTACAAGCGCGAGGGCCTCGAAGCCTTCACCGCGAGCGAAGTCACCGCCGCCAAGGAACCGTTGTCCGGCGGGCCTTTCAAGAATTTTCTTGCCGCGCTGCATCGCATCCAGTCGGAATACCCGGCCGACCGAGCGCCGATCCGGACCGCGTTGGTCACCGCGCGCAGCGCGCCCGCCCACGAGCGCGTGGTGCGCACGCTGCGTGCCTGGAATATCCGCATCGACGAGGCGCTGTTTCTGGGCGGGCTGGACAAAGGCCCGTTCCTGAAGGCTTTCGGCGCGGATATTTTTTTCGACGACCAGCACAGCCACGTCGAGTCGGCGAGCCGCCACGTGACGACCGGGCATGTGCCGTTCGGCGTGGCCAACGAATAGGGAGCGCGCATGAAAGTGCTCAAATACGTATTGCTCGCAGTCGGCGGCGTCGTAGTGCTCGTCGCCGCCGCGATCGCCGTCGTCTTCGCCACCTTCGACCCCAACAAGTACAAGCCCGAGCTCTCGCGCGTTGTCAAGGAAAAGACCGGCCGCACGCTCGCCATCGAGGGGAAGATCGGGCTGTCGTTCTTTCCGAGCATCGGCGTCGCGGTCGGCAAGACTTCGCTGTCGGAGCGCAACAGCGACAAGACTTTCGCCCGCATCGACGTCGCCAAGGTGTCGCTCGCGCTGCTCCCTTTGCTGTCGAAGCAGGTCGTCGTCGACCGCGTGACCCTCTCCGGGCTCAACGTGGATCTGGCCCAGGACAAGAGCGGCAAGACCAATTTCTCCGACCTCGCCGGCGCCGGCGGGCCCTCCGCGTCGGCGAAGGCGCCCGAGCCCAAATCGGCCCCGCAGCGCGGCGCCGTGCAGCTCGACATCGCGGGCGTCGAAGTGCGCGCGAGCTCGGCCACTTGGCGCGACGAGGCGACCGGGAACCGCTACAAGGCGACCATCGACGAGCTGAAGACCGGCCGGATCGCGAGCGGTGTGCCCGGAAAGCTCTCGCTTGCGGCGCGGGTGGAGGCGAGCCAGCCCAAGGCGAACTATCAGGTGAGCCTGTCCGGCCAATACCGCCTCAATTTCGAAAGGCAGGCGTTCGCGCTCTCCGGTATGGAGCTGAAGGTCTCGGACGCAACGCCGGGCTCGAAGAAGCCTCCGCTATCCCTGAAAGGGGACGTCGAATTCGACGCATCGCCGCAGGCGATCCGCTTCACGCTCGCCGCGGACCAGCTCAACCTCGACCGGTACCTGCCGCCCCCGGAAAAAGCCAAGGCAGCGGCCGCGGGCGCCCGGCCCGCGGCGACGCAGCCGGAGCAGCCGATCGATCTCTCGGCGCTCAAGGGACTCAACCTGAAAGGCGACCTGAAGATCGACCAGCTGGTCGCGTCGAACGTGAAGCTGGAGAAGGTGCATCTGGGCGTGAAGGCGGCGGGCGGCAAGGTCGACGCCGAGCCTCTCACGGCCGATCTCTATCAGGGGAAGTTCACGGGCGCCGTGAACGTCAACGCCAACACCAACCGCTTCGCGCTCAAGGCCGATCTGCCCGGGGTCGCGCTGGGGCCGCTGCTGAAGGACGCTCTAAACCACGACATGCTGGAGGGCAAGGGCAACGTCGCGCTCGATGTCCAGACCGGCGGGAACACCGTCAGCGCG
>VBDM01000378.1:0-360 GCA_005881355.1 Betaproteobacteria bacterium | reverse complement strand
TCGCGCAACGTACCGATCTCTCGGAGCTTACCGCGAGTTTCGTCATCAAGAACGGCGTCGCGCACAACGACGACCTTTCGGCGAAGGCGCCGCTGCTGCGCCTCTCCGGCGCCGGCGACGTCAACATTGGAGCGAATGTGATCGACTATCTTGCGAAAGTTTCGGTGGTCGCTTCATCAACCGGCCAGGGCGGTAAGGATCTCGCCGATCTGAACGGCAAGACGCTGCCGGTGAAGATCGACGGTGCGCTGGACGCGCCGAAGTTCCACCCCGACTTCAACGCCTTGGTCAGAAACGTGGTGAAGGAGCAGGCCGGGAAAGCCGAAGAGAAGCTCGAGGAGCGGGGTAGAGACTTCCTCA
>VBDM01000014.1 GCA_005881355.1 Betaproteobacteria bacterium | reverse complement strand
AGGGGGTGGTGGCGCAGCGCGTCGGCATGGAGCTCGCGAACATCCACCCTCGGCCCCCCGCGGTGCGATTGTTCGACGCGGGCGTCGGCGACGGCACGGTGCTCGCCCGCGTGATGCGGGCCATGCACCAGCGCTACCCGACGATGCCGTTCTACATCGTCGGCAAGGAGATCAGCCTGGAGGACGTGCGGCTCGCCCTCGACCGCATGCCCGACCGCTTCTTCGAGCACCCGGCGACCGTGCTCGTGATGACCAATCTCTACTACTCGGAGGCGCCGTGGCTCGCGCCGAAATCGGTCACAGCCGCCACCAGCCTCGTGTGGAAGGAAGTCGCGCTCACCGGCGCGACCTCGAGCGAGTTCGAGCAGCAGATTACCGAGCTGCAGCCGTTCCTGAACGAGCACTGGCGCGCGTCGCTCAGCAAGACGAGCGGCAACCCCGCCTACGCGAAGCCGGTCGTGCTGGTGCTCTATCGCGAGGACCACAAATTCCTGCTCGACCAGACTCTGCCGCGGCGCGGCGTCGCCCGCGCCGACTACGACCTGGTGATCGCATCGCAGCCGTACCGCGCCCGCGCCTCGGCCGAGTTCAAGGCGAGCAAAGTGGTTGCGCCGCTCGCGCGCAGCCTTGCGCCCGGCGGCCGGATGATCGCGATCCATTCCCACGGCCGCGACCCGGGCCTTGAGATCGTGCAGCGGATCTGGCCCGGCGAAAACCCGTTCCAGACCGACCGCCACCAGCTGCTCAAGGCCACCCGAACCGAGCTCGGAGCCGACGGCCGCGACCTCAATTTCAACGCCTACGCCGACAACCGCTCGATATTCCGTTATGAAATGCACACGCTCCCCGAGGAAATCAGCGAGGCGATCGGCACTTCCACGCTGCTCGCCGCGTGGAACGCGGCGGTTTACGTGGCGCAGATCGAGGACCAGCGTCTCGCGGAAGTGATGGGCGACCGCGGCTATCTCGAGGCCACGCAGGAAGTCCTGCGCCGCCACAAGGGACTGTGGTTTCTCGACGAGTCCTACGTGATCTCGCGCAAGCGCGACTGAAACCCATGCAGACCGGCTCGACATTGGAACACCCCGCGGCGGCCCAGCGAGGGGGGGCTTCCGCCGACGAAGAACGCGCGCGCATTTCCGCCTTGCTTGCGGGCGCCTCGTTCGAGCTCTCGTCGCGGATTCCAGGAGAAATCGACGCCTGCGTGGGGCTTCTCGAGCCGGGCACGGCCGTGTACATCAGCATGCCGCCGGGGCAGACCTGCCACGGCACGGTGGCGCTCGCCGCCCGCCTGAAGCGCGCCGGCTTTCGCCCGGTGCCGCACATCGCCGTGCCCCGCATCGCCAACCGCGAGGCGCTCGGCGAATATCTCGCGCGCGCGGCTGGCGAAGCCGGCGTCGACAGCGCCCTGGTGATCGGGGGCGACAGCGACCGGGCGAGCGGGCCGTTCGACTCCAGCCTCTCCTTGCTCGAGACCGGGCTCTTCCGGCGGCACGGTATTCTGCGCGTTGGCGTCGCGGGCTATCCCGAAGGCCATCCCAAGATCGCAGCCTCCGCGCTCGAGACCGCCCTGGCGGAAAAAAAGACCTTCGCACGCCGCGTCGGCATCGATCTGAGCGTCGTGAGCCAGTTCTGCTTCGAGTCCGGGCCGGTGCTGTCGTGGGCGGCGAGGATGAAAGGGCACGGCCTGCCGTTGCGCATCGGGCTCGCGGGTCCGGCGAGCCTGTCCCGATTGCTGCGGTTTGCGGTGCTTTGCGGGATCGGGAATTCGGTGCGCGCGCTGAAGGCGCGGCCCCAGGCGATCGCGCGGCTTCTGGTCGAATCGGGCCCGGAAGTGGTGGTGAGGGAGATCGCGCGCCATGCCGGCGCGCCGATCGCGGGCATTCATTTCTTCTGTTTCGGCGGCCTCGTTCGCGCGGCCCGCTGGCTGCGGGCGATCCGGGACGGGCGATTCGAGCTGACTTCCGACGGTGGCTTTCGGGTCGGCGTCGCCTGAGGCCGTCCTCGCTCAGAGGATAAAGCTCACCACCCCCATCGAGCCGAGCTCCATCGCGTCGAGCACCGCTTCGCGCCTGGCGATCTTGAGCCGGCCGCGCTCGACCCGCAGCAGGTGGCGGTAGTGCCCGACGTATTCCCGGATGCTCTCGCCGCGCCGGAAACGGTGGATCGCGAAATTCGACTCGACGCGCAGCTCTTTCGCGTTGCGCTCGACGACGCGCACGTTGCTGATGAGGCGGCGAGTCCGCGAAGGCGGGTATTCGGCATGGGCGCTCTTGTCTTTCAGACGCGTGACGCGTCCCCGTATCCGATCGATATCGTCGGCGATCGTGAAAAGCGTATTCGCCGGATCGGCTTCCGGCCGGTCGTTCGACGGCACGAAGTAGCGCGCGTCGGAGGTCAGGAGCCCGAGCCAGTCGTCGAGCCGCCAGGCATCGAGCAGCGCCGCCTCGTGGTAGAGGAAGTCCTCGACCTCTCCGCGGGTCACTTTTCCCGTCGCGCCGCGGGCCGCGGCCTTCTTTTTCATCCCGGCGCGCGCGGCTCGGCGCGCATCAGCTTGTCCCACTGCAGCCAGAACGCGCGCAGGTGCAGCTCGTCGGTGTTGAGCTGCTCGCCGGGTTTCTCCATGCCGCGCGACATGACCGACCACGGTACTTCCTTGTAAGTCGCGCAGATCCCGGATTGCACCGCCTCGAGCGCCTCGATGTCGTCGGGCGTGGCAAAGCCGCCGGGGCCGTAGAAGGTGAGAAAGGAATCCAGCCGGACCGCGCGCGCCGTCGGCGTTTCTTCCTTCGGTCCCAGCGCCCATGCCGATACGCGCATGCGATCCGGGGCGAGCGGCTGGAAAGTGCGTACGGTCATCGACGAGCCGTCGTTCAGCACGAGGTTCGGGAACACCACGAGGTTGCGGTTGGTGTCGGCGACGCGCGCCGCGCGCGCCTCGCCCAGGCGCGCGACCAGCTCCGCGCGGATGCGCTCGATCTCCGGCTTCGCGGCGGCTCCGTAGACCGGGATCCACTTGGCGACCGGCCTCCCGCGGAAATTGACGTTGTCGATCACGGCGTGGCCGTTGCCGAGTGGTTTGCCGACGCCGTGCGCGGGGAGCAGGTGTCCGCGTTCGGGGCGCTTCATTTCGACCCCGGCGTTCTTCAGGTAATTGAGCCAGGTGGAATGCGTCGTGAGCAGATGGTAGTCGTCGAAGCTGTTCTCGACGAGCAGCTTCCAGTTGGCGCGGATGTCGTACTCCTGGGTGCCCTGGATCACCTCCATCTGCCCCGAGGGCGACTGATCGATCACCAGATCGATGTATTCCTTCGCGCCGGCGAGGTAGTCCTCGAGCGGCATCGCCTCCGGCTCGAAATTGAGGAAAACAAAGCCGCGATAGGTCTCGACGCGCGGCGCCTCCTTCAGTCCGTAATCGGACTTCTTGAAGCTCGCCGGATAGTCCTTCTCGCCCGGCACGCCGTCGAGCCTGCCGTCGCGGTCATAGCTCCAGCCGTGGTAGAAGCAGGTATGGATCTTCGCGTTGCCCTCGGGCTCGCGGCACACCATCGCGCCGCGGTGGCGGCAGGTGTTGAGGAAAACGCGCACGGCATTCTTGCTGTCGCGGCAGAAAATGACGGGCCGCCCGCACACCGTGCGCGTCCTGAAGTCGCCGGGCGCGCGGACTTCCGACTCGTGACCGACGTAGATCCAGCACACGTCGAATACGCGCCGCCGCTCGAGCTCGAGGATCCCGGGGTCCACCATGCTCGAGCGGTTGACCTGAAAGCTCGGCGCCTGGGGATCGTTCAGCACCAGGGGACGGTCGTTCATGGCGACTGCGATTCTAGCATCGGCCAAGCGGCCGGCAGCCTCGCCGGAACGCCGCCACTCACGCGGCTTTCCGGTCGTTGCGGCGCATGAATCGAACCGGCTTCGGCCTGGGCGGAAGCGGCGCGATGCCCTGCGCTTCCAGGGACTGCTCGAGCTTGCGCCCTTCCGGATCGGCGAGCGCGGCCTCGCGCGCTTTGCGGATCGCTTCCGCGCGGGAGGCGCCGGAGACCACATCGCTTTCGATCACGGTGTTCATGATGCGCAGGAAATTGCCTTTGCCGCGCTTGTGCGTTTCGCCGTAGCCCTTGATCAAGCGCGCGCACAGGGCGATCTCGAGCGCGAGGCCCGTGTCGCGCTTGGCCGCGGCCGTTATCGCCGCGAGCCAGCGGTCGATCAGCGCCTGCTCCTCGTGCCAGCGCGAGGTGAGCGGCCGCAGCGGCCGCAGCCAGGCGAGGCACCGCATCAGGAGATACCCGCTCACGCTCGTCGTCTTGACGCGCATGCCGACGTTGAGCTTGTTCGCGAGTCCTGTCGTCCCGGCGACGCCTTTGAGCGGACGGGCGAGCCAGCGCGGCAGCACCGCGGCGAATTCGTCGAGTCCCGGCTTGAGGAACTCGGTGAGATGCACCGGCTCGTGCGGCTTCGCCTGGACTTCCTCGCGCACGCGCTCGACGCGGCTCTTGCGCGTCTTCAGGTCGGCCACCCGGATCACGTCCTCGTAGCACATCCACAGCGCGAGGAAGCGCCCCGATTCGATCGCGAGCTTGTAGCCGTCAGCGGCGCGGTCGAGGTTCACGATCGGCTCGAGCCGGTCCAAATAGAAGTTGGCGTATACGCTGTCCTGAAAATCCGCGCAGCGCGCCGCGCCCTCCCCGAGGATGGCGCGGGTTTCGGGAGGAAAAGTTTGGCGCACCCTCTGCACCGGGGAGCATAGCGTCGCGTCGAGCGGGCGCTTCTTTTCCTCCGGAGCGATGGTCCTTTCTCCTCGTGCACGCTCGAACCCCGCGGCGAACCCCTTGAGGCTCGCCTCCGCGCCTTTTCCGCCAGAGCGGATCGCCGCCTCGCACTCCTCGCGCGAGAGCGGCAGCGTTCCCGAGCCTGCCAGCGCTCCGAACATGACCGCGCTGATCACGGTGCCCGCGGCGCTCGCCTGCGCCTGCATGTCGAAGAGGACGGCGCGCCGGGTGAGCTCGCCCGCCGCCTTGAGCACGACGTCGCTGTCGAAGCGGCCGTCGGCCATGTGCATCTTCTCGGCGACGGTGTAGACGCGGTGCGTCGAGGCGATGAGCGTGGTGCGCTCGTCGACGTATCCGTTCTGCATCGCGCGTCCCGCTTCGAGCAGCTCCGAGGCCACCACAACGTCGACGCAGCCCGGCGCCGGCGTCAGGGCCATCACTGGTCGCCTGCCGCCGAGCCCGGAAGTTTTCGCCGGATAGATCTCGATGTAGTAGGTGGTGGCGCCGGTGCGCTGCGCCACGCCCGGGATGGAGGTGCTCTGCACCGGGTAATCCTGCGCGGTCGCGGCGGCGACGATCCAGTCGGCGAGCACGCCGCCGCCTTCGCCGCCGAGCGCTGCGATGAGGATGGTGATCGGCCGCTCCGGCAAAGCACTCACGTTGTGCTCCTCGGTTCGGCCGGTTGCAGCCAGCCGATCACGGTCCGGCGCAGGCCGGCGATGAAGCGGTCCCAGGCGTTCGGGTTCTGCACGATGTCGGCTCGGTAGAACGAGGGGCACAGCACCGCGGCGTGCGCGACTTCTCCGCACAGGCCGCAGCCGACGCAGTCGTTGTCGACGTGCGCCACCGGGTCCACTTTCAGCGGATCGCTCGAGGCTTTGATGGTGAGCGAGGGGCAGCCGGAAAGGCGGATGCAGGAGTGGTCGCCCGTGCACACGTCCTCGTCGATGCCGAAGCGGGTGCGCACCACGCGCTTGCCGCGCAGCAGCGCCGCGGCTACCTGCGGCCGGATACGCCGCTGGCGCTCGAGCTGGCACTCCGCGTCGGCGATGATCACCTTCAGCCCCCGGAACGGGCTCGCCATCGCCTTGCGCAGGACCTTCGCCATCTCGCTCACGCGATAGGTGTACACGGATTTCAGCCACTGCACGCCGATGCCCTTGAGCGCGCGCTCGATGCTCATGTCGCCGGATTTCCACTCGGTCTGGTGCAGCGACGAAGGGATGGCCTGGGTCCCGGTCGCCGAGGTGTAGCCGTTCTTCATGATGACCAGAATGCCGTCGTCCTTGTTGAACACGGCGTTGGCGACGCCGGAGGTGAGCCCGTTGTGCCAGAAGCCCCCGTCGCCCATGACCGTGACCGTACGCCGGGAAAAAATCGCGTCGATCGCGGCGTTCGAGGCGAGGCCCAGGCCGTAGCCGAGCACGGTGTTGCCGATGTTGAACGGCGGCAGCGTCGAGAACGTATGGCAGCCGATGTCGGCCGAGATGTGGAACGCGCCCTGCTCGCGCTCGATCAGCTTCATCGCCGCAAATACCGGCCGCTCCGGGCAGCCGATGCAGAATCCCGGCGGCCGGGCGGGCACCGTGCCGAGCAGCTCGGCCGCGCGCTTCTTCGGCGCGGTCAGCCGCTCGAACGCCTGGCGCACGGAAGCTGGATCGACGCCTGCTTTTTCGGTATGGGGCGCGACGGCCTCGAGCCACTTGGCGACGCCGGAGAGCACCACTTCGCCGGTGTATTCGCCGGCCATGGGGAGGCAGTCCTTGCCGTGGACTTTCGTCTGCAGATCGGCGCGGCGCAATATCGTGTGCAGCGCGTCCTCCAGGTAGGCCGGCTGGCCTTCCTCGACCATCAGGACGGCGCGCTTGCCGGCACAAAAAGCGCCGACCTCCTCGGGAACGAGCGGGTAGGTGACGTTCAGCGCGTAGATGGGGATCTTCGAGTTTCCGAAGGCGTCGGCGAGGCCGAGTTGCTGCAGCGCGCGCACCGCGGCGTTGTACATGCCGCCTTGCGCGATGATGCCCACTTCAGCGATCGTTCCGTCGAAGACCTCGTTCAGCTGGTTCTCGCGGATGAACTTCTGCGCCGCCGGCCAGCGCGTCTCGACCTTCACCCTTTCCTGCGCGTAGGTCGCGGGCGGCAGCGGGATGCGGCCGAAGTCGAAGTCCGGATTTTCGAGAGTGTTCTTGCGCGAGAACTCCGCGGCCCGGTTGTCGCGCGCCGCGAACGAGCCGTGCAGGTGGCAGGCGCGGATCCGGAGCTCGAGCATCACCGGCGTGTTCGAGGCTTCCGAGAGCTCGAAGCCCTTCTCGACCATCCTTACGATGGTGGGCAGATCGGGGCGCGGATCGAGAAGCCAGATCTGCGACTTCATCGCGAACGCGTGGCTGCGCTCCTGGATGATCGAGGCGCCCTCGCCGTAGTCCTCTCCGATCACGATGAGCGCGCCGCCGCGCACGCCCGCGGAAGACAGGTTCGAGAGCGCGTCGGAGGCGACATTGGTGCCCACCGTCGACTTCCACGCCACCGCGCCGCGCAAGGGGTAGTTGATCGATGCGCCGAGCATCGCCGCGGCGCCCGCCTCCGAGGCGTTGGTCTCGATGTGGATGCCCAGATCGCCCATGATGTCGCGGGCGTCGTTCAGCACGTCCATCATGTGCGAGATCGGCGCGCCCTGGTAGCCGCCGACGTAGGAGACCCCCGACTGCAGGAGCGCCTTGGTCACCGCCAGGATGCCCTCGCCGTGAAAGGTCTGGCCTTCCTTGAGCTTCAGCAGCTCGACTTCCTTCTTGAAAGAGCGTTCCATGGCTATTCCCGGGCTAGACGAGCGCCTTTGGCAGCCACACCGCGACCGCGGGCACGAAGAACACGAGCGTGAGCACGACGAGGCTCATCGCGATGTAGGGAATCACCGCGCGGAAGATATGGCCCATCGTGACCTGAGGGGGCGACACGCCCTTCATGGTCATGAGGAGAAGCCCGTGAGGCGGCAACAGGAGCCCGAGCTGCATGCAGATCAGGAACATCACCCCGAACCACACCAGGTCCACGCCCATCTTCTGCACCAGCGGCATAAAGATCGGCAGGGTGATCATCATCATGCTCACCTGCTCGACGAAGAGCCCAAGGAATATCAGCACGAGCATCATCGCGGCGATGAGCGCAAGCGGTGGCAGGCCGAGCTTCGCGATGATCTCGACCAGGCCGTCGCTCGCCCCGGAGAACGAGAGGATCTGGGAGAAGGTCATCGCGCCGACGATGATGAAGAGGATCATCCCCGAAATCCCCGCCGTGCCGCGCAGCGCCCGAAGCAGGTTCTGGAGCGTGATCGCCCGGTACGCGGCGGCCAGGACGACGGTGAAGAGCGCGCCGATCGCGGCCGACTCGGTCGGCGTCGCCCAGCCCGCCGACATCGAGGCGACCACCACCACGAAGATCGAGACGAGCGGCACCACGTACTGGACGAAGGGCCGCAGCTTTTCCCAGCCGTGGTATTCGGTGAAAGTCGTGGCGGGCGCGAGCGAAGGATTCATCTTCACGCGCAGCATGATGTAGACGACGAACGCCACGCTCAGCACGAGGCCCGGCATGATGCCGCCGATCAGCAGCTTCGAGATGGAGATGCCCGAGAGGCTCCCCAGCAGCACCGTCAGCGCCGAGGGCGGGATCAGCATGTCGACCGCGCCGATCGCCATGAGCGGCCCGGTCGCCATCGTGGGGTGGTATCCGCGCGCGAGCATCACCGGCAGCATCAGGCTGCCGAGCATCGCAGTGGTCGCGATGGTCGAACCGGAAATCGCCGAGAACACGGTTCCCGCG
>VBDM01000377.1 GCA_005881355.1 Betaproteobacteria bacterium | reverse complement strand
TGCGAGCGCGTGGACAAGCGCGCCGTCAACCGCCGCGTGGTCGAGGCGCTGGTGCGCGCCGGCGCCTTCGATTGCCTGTACGCCAACGACCACGCGCAGCGCGCGAGCCTGCTCGCCTCGGTGGGGATTGCGCTCGAAGCCGCCGAGCAGGCCGAGCGCAACGCGAAGCAGGTGAGCCTCTTCGGCGCGGGCGAGGGCGGATCGCAGCAGAAGCCCGCGCTCATCGCCGCGCCGCAGTGGACCGGGGCGCAGCGCCTGCGAGAGGAGAAGGCGAGCCTCGGGTTCTATCTCTCCGGCCACCCGTTCAGAGCCTCGCGGCTTCGGCGGAGAGCGAAGGCGGGATGCGCACCCAGCTCATCGCCGGGGTCGTGGAGTCGGTACGCTTCCAGAAAACCCAGGCCGGCCGCATGGTGATCATCAACCTGTCGGACGGCACCGCCACCCAGGAGGTCACTGTATACAACGAGGTGTTCGACCAGTACCGCGACACCGTCAAGGAGGACGCGGTCATCGTGGTCGAGGCCAAGGTGCGCAGCGTGCGCCGCTCCCTGGGCGAGGAGGGCGAGGCCGTATTCACGCGCATCACCGCCGACCGGATCTACGATGTCGCCGGCGCTCGCAGCCGCTTCGCGCGCGGCGTGCGGCTGTCGATGAACGGGGAGGTTTCGCAGGCGGGTGCCGCGGCCGCGGCGACGTTAAAGAGTTTGCTTGAACCTTACAGGAACGGCCCGTGCCCCGTCGCGGTGTGCTACCGCAACGGCGGCGCGAGCGTGGAGATGCAGCTCGGCGACAGCTGGCGCGTCAACCTCGACGACGCGCTGATGAAATCGCTCAACGAGTGGCTGAAGCCGGAGAATGTGGAAGTGCTGTATCCGTAGGGGGGTTGGCCAGCTTGCAGCCGGGGGTCATTATCAAAGGCCTCTCGAAAAACGGCGCGCCAAGATTGGTCACGCCACTGCTTTCTTGTGCCTCATCGCAGTGACACCGGGCCGTCGCCGTCCCAGGGCCCATTAGCCATCGCCGACGGCCATGTTTGTGGAACCCCTGTCAACCTTATGGCGTACCGAGCATTAGGGGATTAGTTTCAAAGAGCCGGTTACGACCGAGTCATTAATTTCACGGAGAGCAAGTTCATGAAAAAGCTTATTGCTGTTCTTTTGGCCGCGGTGTTCGCCGGCATGACCGTCACTGCGACGGCTGCCGACGAAATGAAGAAGGACGAAACGAAGATGGACAAGAAGATGGAAAAGAAAGCAGCGAAAAAGAAGGCCAAAAAGGCGGCAAAGAAGGACGAAATGAAGAAGGACGAAATGAAGAAGTAACTCGCTTCGCAACGAATCTGGGGCAGGGCTTAGTCCCTGCCCCTTTTATTTCTGCGCCCGTTCGAAACGACCCGCGTACCGTGGGCTATCTACGATCTTCCTTGCCCTTGTCGGTTTGCTTCTCGGTACGGTTCGACTCCTCCTTGGCCTTTGACCACACGCCTGCCACCTCGCCGGCTTTCTTCACCTCCTGGCCGATGCCCGTGAGGAGCTCGCCGAAACCTCGTTCGGTCTTCTTGACGCTGTCTTTGATCCCATCGCAGGCCAGCGCGGACCCGATTCCGAAGCTGCACACTACGACGATGAAGCTCGCGATCCCCATCGTCCGCAGGTACTGCATCCCGCGTAGGTGTTTGGGCTCTTTCATTTGAAAAAAATGCATGATCAGCCTCCTTCAAGCCGCTTTCTTCCGGTTTTTCTCGAGCCAACCGTCGACCAGGGCAACGGTCCGATCGACTTCATCGGAGCGCATGCCCTTTTGCGCCGCGATGGTCTGCACCAGGCGGTCGGTGCGCTCGATGTTGGGAGCGCCGTTGGCGAGCGCGCGCGCCGCGGAGGACGGGGTCAGGAGCGATAACGCCGCATTGGCGTATTTTTCGAAGGGCACCATGTCCTTCTCGTCCGCGCCCAGGGAGACGCACAGCTTGACCACCCAGTTGTATACAGCGCGCGAGGCTTCGATATCGGTGTGCACGGCGTCCTTGATGGGCCGCACGCCGTCTTTCAGCACGCAGCGGTAGTTTCCGGCGAGGAGCATCGCCCATTTGGCGAGAGGCACGAAGATCGAGTCGTGCACCTTGAGCTTGACCGGCAGCTCGATTTTGCCGGAGCCGGTGTCGAAGCGCGACGCTTCGATATCCGACTCG
>VBDM01000375.1:528-2563 GCA_005881355.1 Betaproteobacteria bacterium | reverse complement strand
GAGGAGGCGCTGGAAGCCTCTGATCGCCGCGTAGCGCAGGGAGCCGCATGAACCTTTATTCGAAGCTCTGCGAACTGGAGGCGCGGGGCAAGCCGTTGCGGATCGGCGTGATCGGCGCGGGCAAGTTCGCCGCGATGTACCTCGCGCAGGTGCAGAAGACCCCCGGGGTGCATCTGGCCGGGATCGCCGATCTCTCGCCCGCCAACGCCCGCGCCAATCTTGAACGCGTCGGGTGGAAGCCTGATAGCTATGGCGCGCCGTCGCTCGATAAGGCCCTCAAGGAGCGGCGCACGCATGTTTCGGACGATTGGCAAGGACTTGTCGCCCACCCGGCGATCGAGATCGTGATCGAGGCGACGGGTAACCCCCTGGCCGCCGTCGCGCATGCGCTCGCCGCGTTCCGCAACGGCAAGCACGTGATCATGGTCACGGTGGAGGCCGATGCTTTCTGCGGTCCGCTGCTTGCGAAAAAGGCGCGGGAGGCCGCAGTGGTGTACAGCCTCGCCTATGGCGACCAGCCGGCGATCATCTGCGATCTCGTCGACTGGGCGCGCGCGGCGGGATTTCCCGTTGTGGCCGCGGGCCGCGGCCACAAATGGCTTCCGCACTACGCCCAATCCACGCCCGAAACGGTGTGGCAGTACTACGGCCTCACGCCGGAGCAGGCGCGCGTCGGTGGTCTCAACGCGAAAATGTTCAACTCCTTTCTCGACGGATCGAAACCGGCGATCGAGTGCACCGCGGTGTGCAACGCGACCGGCCTTACCCCAGCCCCGGAGGGCCTGAGCTACCCGCCAGCCTCGATCGACGCGTTACCCCTGACCATGCGACCCGAAGCCGAGGGGGGGTGCCTGCACCACAAGGGGCAGGTCGAAGTGGTCTCGTCGCTCGAGCGCGACGGACAGGCGATTCCCCACGACATTCGCTTCGGAGTATGGGTCGTCTTCGAGGGGGAGTCGGATTATATTCGCCGCTGCTTCACTGAGTACGGCGTGCACACCGACCCTACAGGCCGCTATGCCTGCATGTACAAACGCTGGCACCTGATCGGCCTGGAAGCGGGTATCTCGGTGGCCTCGGTAAGCTTGAGGACCGAGCCAACCGGCTGCGCCACCGGCTTTCGGGCGGATGCAGTCGCGACCGCAAAGCGCGACCTCCGTGCGGGCGAGCTACTCGACGGCGAGGGCGGATACACCGTGGTCGGCAGGCTCATGCCGGCGGCGGATTCGCTGCGCCTGGGCGCGCTGCCGCTGGGGCTTGCGCACCAGGTCAAACTGCTCAATTCCGTGGGCGCGGGCGAGCCGGTGCTGTGGTCGAACGTGGCTTGCGACGAGGGCAGCGAAGCGGTGAGGCTGCGCCGCGAGATGGAGGCGGCGTTCGCCGCCCCCAAGCAGCGCGCCGCTTGACGGGACGAGGCGCCGTTGCCTCAAATAGGTAACGAGCAGGAGTTCCTTGCAATTTACCGCAAATATAGTGTAATTGAGCGTAGGCTTGAGGGAGCAGGAAAAGGGGGCCGCAATTTCCCGGTCCCAGGCAGGGGAAATTTCATGAAAACCACCACGTCCAGACCGCTTACGCTGGTTCACGATTCCAACGAAGCAAAGCTCGCGCCGCTCAAGGTCCTGATCATCGACGACCAGTCCACCGGGCGGATCGTTCTGAGCGAGATCATGAGGAGTCTGGACGCGAGCCTGGAAGTCGCCACCTTTGCCGACCCGGTGGAGGCGATCGAATACGCGCGCAAGCACGCCGTCGACATGGTGCTCACCGATTATAAGATGCCGAACATGGACGGCATCGAGACGATCCGCCGGTTGCGCCGCATCTTCGGCTACGAGGACGTTCCGATCGTGTGCATCACGGTGGTGAACGATCGCGAAGTCCGCTACCGCGCCCTCGAGGCGGGAGCCACCGACTTTCTGATTCGCCCCATAGACCGGCTCGAATGCGGAGCGCGATGCCGCAATCTGCTCAGCCTGCGCCGGCATGAAATTCTCAAAAAGAACCGAACCCGGATTCTCGAACAGAAGATCGA
>VBDM01000375.1:0-487 GCA_005881355.1 Betaproteobacteria bacterium | reverse complement strand
CAGCGCGACAAGGTGACCGGAATGCACCTGGTGCGGATGGCCAAGTACTCCTCCTTGATCGCCAGGAGCGTCGGGTTGTCCTCGGCAGAGCAGGATGCGATCGAGCTGGCCGCACCGATGCACGATATAGGAAAGATCGGCATTCCGGACCGGATCCTGCAGAACCCGGGAAGGCTAGACGGCGAGGATTTGCGCGTGATGCAGTCCCACGCGCGCATCGGCTATGACATGCTGAAAGACAGCTCTTCCGGATACCTGCAGATGGCCGCGGTGATCGCGCTTGGCCATCACGAGAAGTACGACGGCAGCGGCTATCCGACCGGCTTGAAGGGCGATCACATCCCCCTCGAGGCGCGCATCGTCGCGATCGCGGACGTCTACGACGCGCTGACTTCGGTGCGTCCCTACAAGCCGGCGTGGCCCGTCGAGGACGCGCTCATCTACATGGAGAAGCAGGCCGGCAAGCATTTCGATCCGCGGCTGGTCG
>VBDM01000028.1 GCA_005881355.1 Betaproteobacteria bacterium | reverse complement strand
CTTCATCATGATGGCGAGCTCCTCGTTCACCTCCGGGGTGCTGCTCGAGACGAACGGCTGGCAGATGCTCAACTACCTCGCGCTGCCTTTCATCACCCTGGCGGCGGCCGCCGTTCTGTGGCTCTTCGCCAGGCGTCGCATCGCCGCGCCCGCATAGAGTGGTGGACGCCGATCGCGCAAGGCTCGATCCCCAGGCGCGCGCGGTGATCGAGAACGCGGCGCGCTCGGGCGGTCCTGCTCTCGATTCGCTGAGCGTCGCGGAAGCGCGTCGGCTTTATCGCGAAACGCGCCTGCGGCTCGCGCCGCCCCCTGTAGCCGTCGAGGAGGCGCGCGATTTCTCTTTTCCGGGTCCGGCGGGCGATATTGGAGCGCGCTACTACCGGCCGCTCGGGTCGGAGGCCCGCGAAGCGCTGCCCGCGGTCGTGTACTTCCACGGCGGCGGCTGGACCTGCGGGGACCTCGACACCCACGACAGCGTCTGCCGCGGAATCGCCGCTCACGGCCGCTGCGCCGTCGTCGCCGTCGACTACCGCATGGGATGGGTGACCGCGAATGCAAGTCCCTTGGGGGTCGACCCGGCGCGGCTCGTGGTCGCCGGGGAAAGCGCCGGCGGCAACCTCGCTGCGGTGGCGGCGCTTGCTCTGCGCGATTCGGGGCCACGCCTTGCGATGCAGGTGCTCGTCTATCCCGTGACCGACCAGGCCGCCGACACGGATTCGCTTAGACGCTTCGCGCAGGGCTATTCGCTGACGCGCGAACTGCTGCGCTGGTATCAGCGCAACTATTTGCGCGACGAACGCGACCGCGCCGACTGGCGCGCTTCTCCTTTGCGCGCGAAGGACCATTCGCGGCTGCCGCCCGCCTATGTCATCACCGCCGGCTTCGATCCGCTGCTCGACGAAGGCCGCGCCTACGCCGAGCGCCTCGAGCAGGCCGGCGTCGTGGTGACCTACGAGTGCTTCGAGGGCCAGATCCACGGATTTCTCCCCATGGGCGGCGCGATCGCCGCCGCCCACCACGCCCATTACCGCATCGGCCAGATGTTGCGCATGCGCTTCGGGACGCTTCCGGGCGTGCGCCCTTGAACGGCGTAGAATTGCGGAATTCTTACGGTTGATCGCGTCCGCGCATGCTGGCCCCCGTCAAGAAAACCCCCGTCGAACGCAGGCTGGTGCGCGCCGCCTGCCCGCACGATTGTCCCGATACCTGCGCCATGCAGATCACCGTCGAGAACGGGGTCGCGGTGAAGGTGGAAGGCGCCAAAGACCATCCGTTCACTGCCGGCACGCTGTGCACCAAGGTGGCGAAGTACCTCGAGCGCACCTACAGCAAGGAGCGGCTGCTCCATCCGCTGAAGCGCGTCGGTTCCAAAGGCAAGGGCGAGTTCGAGCGCTTCTCGTGGGACGAGGCGCTCGACACGATCGCGGCGAAATTCAAGGCGATCGCGGCCGACGACCCCCAGGGCATCCTGCCCTACGACTACGCGGGCACCATGGGCTACGTGCAATGGCACTCGATGGGCCGGCGCTTTTTCAACCGGCTCGGCGCATCGCGCCTGGACCGCACCATCTGCTCCTCGGCGGGAAAGGCCGGCATGAAAATCACGCTGGGCGGGGGCTTCGGCATGGATCCCGAGCGCTTCGACGATGCGAAGCTCATCCTCATCTGGGGCTCGAACCCGATCGTCTCCAACCTGCACCTTTGGTCGCGCGTGCAGGAGGCGAAACGCCGCGGGGCGAAGCTCGTCGCGATCGATCCGTACCGGAGCCTCTCCGCGGAGAAATGCCACGAGCACCTGGCGCTGCTCCCCGGCACCGATGCGGCGCTCGCGCTCGCGATGATGCACGTGATCATCGGGGAGGACCTCCACGACCGCGATTACGTCGAGAAGTACACGCTGGGCTTCGAGCAGCTGAAGGAGCGCGCCAAGGAATACCCGCCCGAGAAGGTCGCGAAAATAACCGGGCTCGCGGCCGAAAGGATCGTCGCGCTCGCGCGGGAGTACGCCGGGACGAGGCCCGCGGCGATCCGCCTCAATTACGGGCTGCAGCGCCACGCGGGCGGGGGCATGGCGGTGAGGAACATCCTGTGCCTTCCCGCGCTCACCGGCGATTGGCGCCACCCGGCGGGAGGGGCCTTGCTCGCCACTTCGGGATTTTTCGGGATGAACGACGCGAAGCTCGAGCGGCCGGACCTGCTGCAGAAGGCGAAGAACCCCGACCCCCGCACGATCAACATGGCGGCGATCGGCGACGCGCTCCTCGAAGCGAAGCCGCCCATCCGCGCGCTCTACGTGTACAACTCCAATCCGGTGGCGGTCGCGCCCGACTCTGGGAAGGTCATCAGGGGATTCTCGCGCGAGGACCTCTTCACGGTGGTGCACGAGCAGTTCCCCACCGACACCTGCGACTACGCGGACATCGTCCTGCCGGCGACGACACAGCTCGAGCACTACGACGTGCACACCGCCTACGGGCATCTCTACGTGATGGCGAACAGCCCCGCGATCGAGCCGGTGGGCGAGAGCCTGCCGAACAGCGAAGCGTTCCGGCGGCTGGCCGCGCGCATGGGCTTCACCGAGGACTGCTTCAGGGATTCGGACGAGGACATCTGCCGGCAGGCGCTCGAATCGTCGAGCCCGCGCATGCAAGGCATCAAATGGGACTCGCTCAAGGAGAAGGGCTGGCAGCGGCTCGAAGTGCCCGAGCGCTTCGCGCCGTTCGCCGAAGGCAACTTCGGCACGCCCTCGGGCAAGTGCGAGTTCTACAGCGAAACGGCGGAGAGCATGGGCATGGACCCGCTGCCGACCTTCATCGCGCCGCGCGAGTCGGCGCAGTCGAACGCGGCGCTCGCGAAAAAGTATCCGCTCGCGATCATCTCCCCGCCCAACCGCCACTTTCTCAATTCGTCCTTCGCCAACCTGCCGTTCGCCATCGCGGAGGCCGGGGAGCCGAGCCTAGACATCCATCCGGCCGACGCCGGCGCGCGGGGCATCGGAGAGGGCGACACGGTGCGCATCTTCAACGACCGCGGCTCGTTCACCGCAAAGGCGCGCGTCGGCGACAAGGCCCGCGAGGGCGTGGTCGTGGCGCTCTCGGTGTGGTGGAAAAAGCTGAGTGCCGACCGACGCAACGCGAACGATGTCACCTCGCAATCGATTACCGACATCGGCAGAGGAGCGACGTTCTACGACTGCCTGGTCGAAGTGAAGAAAGATGCCGCAGGCTGACGACCGGGGAATCCTCTGGCGGCGATGGCAGACAACTCCAGAATCAAGCCGGGCGCGAAGGACGCGTTGATCGTGGTCGATGTCCAGAACGACTTCTGCCCCGGCGGCAGGCTCGCGGTGCAGAAGGGCGACGAAGTCGTGCCAGTCGTCAACGCCTTGGCCAAGCACTTCGAGAACGTCGTGCTGACGCAGGACTGGCATCCGCCCGGGCACCGCTCGTTCGCCACTTCGCATC
The DNA here is from genome assembly GCA_005881355.1 of Betaproteobacteria bacterium. GTDB lineage: Bacteria > Pseudomonadota > Gammaproteobacteria > Burkholderiales > SG8-39 > VBDM01. Next base: position 5,720 of record VBDM01000028.1, on the reverse strand, counting down.
CCGGCAAGAAGCCGTTCGACACCGTCAAGCTCCCCTACGGCGAGCAAGTCCTCTGGCCCGACCACTGCGTGCAGGGAAGCGACGGCGCGGCCCTGCACAAGGATCTCTCCATTGCGCACGCGCAGCTCGTGGTCCGCAAGGGCTGGCACAGGGAAGTCGACAGCTACTCCGCCTTCCTCGAGGCCGACCGCAGGACCCGCACCGGGCTCGACGGTTACCTCGATGAGCGCGGCATCGAGCGCGTATTCGTGTGCGGCCTCGCCACGGACTTCTGCGTCGCGTGGACCGCGCTCGACGCGCGCAAGCTCCGATTCGGCGCCCTGGTCGTCGAGGACGCCTGCCGCGCGATCGACATGCAAGGGTCGCTCGCCGCCGCGTGGGAAAAGCTGAAGAAGGCCGGCGTGAGACGCATCCAGTCGGGCGACGTCGCCTGACAGCGAAGGCGGCCCGGCCGATGTAGTATTCGCGCTGAAGCAGCTTCCGATAAGCCGTTCCAAAAGGAGGAGACATGAAGAAAACGAAATTGACGTTCGCCGCAACAGTGACGGTGGCCGCAGCCGCCGCCATATGGGGCGTCCAGGCGCTGAACGCACAACAGCCCGGATTCAAGCGCGTGGAGGTGCAGGACCGCGACCTGAGCATTCCGGGCCGCCACGCCGTGCAGGCGCGCGCCGAGTTCGAACCCGGCGGGGCGGTCGGCAGACACACGCACCCCGGCGAAGAGCTGAGCATCGTGCTCGAAGGCGCTCTGGTGCTCGAAGTCGACGGCCAGCCGGCGAGAACCGTCAAGGCCGGTGAGTCGTTCTTCATCTCGGCCGGCGTGGTCCATGCAGGTCGGAATGCCGGGAAAGGCAAGGCGGTCGTGTTTGCGACCTACATCGTGGAAAAAGGCAAGCCCGTCGCAACGCCGGTTAAGTGACTTCGCGCACAGGCGCGTTTCGCGCCTTCGAGCACGCGGGCTGGCAGGGCGCGGCCCGCCGATACGACGACGCCTTCGGCAGCCTGACCCGCCAGGCGATCGATCCGCTGCTCGACGCGGCGGAAGTGCGCTCGGGCGCGCGCGCGCTCGACGTGGCGAGCGGACCGGGCTACGTTGCCGCGGCCGCGGCGGCCCGCGGCGCGCGCGTCACGGGCGTGGATTTTTCCCTCGCGATGGTGAGGCTCGCACGCGCGCAGAATTCCGGAGTCAAGTTTCGCAAAGGCAACGCCGAGTCGCTGCCGTTTCCGGACGGCTCTTTCGATGCCGTGGTAATGAATTTCGGCATGCTGCATCTTGCCCGGCCCGAGCACGCGCTGAGCGAGGCGCTGCGCGTTCTGCGTCCCGGCGGGCGCTACGCGTTCACGGTGTGGGCGAAGCCGGAGGAGGCGCTGGGCTTCGGAATCATCCTGGAGGCGGTGCGCAAGCACGGCAACCCCGACGTGTCGCTGCCCCCGGGGCCGCCGTTCTTCCGGTTCAGCGACGCGAGGGAGAGCGAGACGGTCCTGAAAATCGCCGGCTTCCAGAAAGTGAGCGTGCAGAGAGTTCCGCAGGTCTGGCGGTTCAGCGAGCCGGGGCTCCTGTTCGACGCGTTTCTCGGCGGAACGGTGAGGACCCAGGCGCTGCTGCACGCGCAGTCCGCCCAGGCCCTCGAGGCGATCCGCGCGGCGGCCGCCAAGGCCGCGGAGGCGTTCCAGACGCAGGGCACCGTCGAGATTCCCATGCCCGCGGTCCTCGCCGCCGCGGCCAAGCCCGAAAAATGAAGCGCCTGCGCAACGCTCTCGCGGGCCACAGGGCGATCGAGATCGTCGAGGAGGACGGGGTGCGCGTGCTCCAGATCGGAGGGGACGCGATCCAGAGCGCGATGCGCCTGGACGCGCCCGACAGGATCGAGCTCGACTACGTCCAAGCGATGATGGCTTTTCTGCTTTTCCGCCCGAAGCCGCGCGACGTTCTCATGGTGGGCTTGGGCGGGGGCTCGATGGCGCGCTTCATCCGCCAGCGCATGCCGGATGTGCGGGTGAGCGTGGTGGAGATCGACCCGGGAGTGGTCACCGTTGCGCGACGGTACTTTCACTTTCCCGAGGAGGATGATCGGCTCGAAATCCTGGTCGGCGACGGGGCAGAGCTCGTGCCGCGGCGGCCCGCGAGCGCCGACGTGCTCGTGGTCGACGGATTCGTCGATGGCAGGCCTGCGGAAGGCCTGTGCACGCGGGCGTTCTACGACGGCGCGTTCGCGGCGTTGCGCTCCCCCGGCGTCATGGTCGCCAATTTCATGGCCGACGACGGGAAGATCGAACGGCACCTCGACCGCATCGAGAGGAGCTTCGGCCGCGGTCCCACGCTGCTCCTCGCGCAGGAAGAGGACAACCTCATCGCCTTCGCGCACCGCGGCGGGCCGCGTCGCGTCGCCTGGCCCGAGCTCAAGTCCCGCGCGCGCGCGGCGAACGCGCTCTTCGGGCTGCGGCTCGAGGAATGCCTCCCGGCGCTGCGCCAGCGCAACCCTCACACGACCCGGTTCCTCACTCTGTAAATGCCGTCTCCCGAAAGTCCCCCGCAGCATTCCGCCGCCGGGCCGGCGCAGGTCCTGTCGCTCGGCGATGCCGTCGGGATCGTCGTCGGCCTCGTCATCGGCGCCGGCATTTTCAAGACGCCTTCCCTCGTGGCAGGCAACACCGGGGCCGAATGGGTCATGATCGCCGTGTGGGTCGCGGGCGGGGTCGTGTCGGTGATCGGGGCCCTTTGCTACGCCGAGCTCGCGACGGCCTATCCTCACGCCGGCGGCGACTACCATTTTGTGGGCCGCGCTTTCGGGAGGGAACTCTCCTTTCTCTACGCCTGGGCGCGCATGACCGTGATCGCCGCGGGCTCGATCGCGTTGCTCGCATTCGTATTCGGGGACTATTGCACGCGCCTCTTTCCGCTCGGCGAGCACTCTCCGGCGATTTACGCCGCGCTGCTCGTGGCCGCGCTGACCGGCGTGAACATCGTCGGCATCCGGGCCGGCAAACACACCCAGAACTGGCTAACGGTGTGCGAGGTGGGCGGGCTCGTGATCGTCATGATCGCCGGATTGTTCCTTGCCCCGGCGACGGCGCCGGCGCAGGCGGCCGTCGCGGACAGGTCGTGGTACGCGGGCATCGGTCTATCCATGATTTTCGTGCTGCTCACCTACGGCGGGTGGAATGAAGCGGCCTATGTCTCGGCGGAAGTAAAGGACCGCAATCGCAATATCATCCGGTCGCTGCTCCTGTCCTTGGGCGTAGTCACTGTGCTCTATGTGCTCGTCAATATCGCGTATCTGCGGGGTCTTGGCATGGCCGCGATGGGCAAGTCGGACGTCGTCGCTGCCGACCTCCTCGCGCGCGTCTGGGGCGAAAACGGCGCGCGGCTGATCAGCTTGATCATCGCGGTTTCCACGCTCACTTCCGTCAACGCGACCATCATCGTCGGCGCCCGTTCGAACTTTGCGCTCGGACAGGAATGGCCGCTCTTCTCCTTTCTCGCCCGCTGGGACAGCGCGAGCGGCGCGCCGCGCAACTCCTATGTCTTCCAGGCCGCGATCGCGCTCGGCCTGATTCTGCTCGGCACGCTCACGCGCAAGAACTTCGAGACCATGGTGGATTACACCGCCCCCGTTTTCTGGGCGTTTTTTCTGCTGGTCGGGCTTTCCCTGTTCGTGTTGCGCACCCACGAGCCCGAGAGGGAGCGGCCGTTTCGCGTACCGTTTTTCCCGGTGACGCCCCTCCTATTCGTCCTCTGCTGTTTTTATCTGCTCTATTCGAGCCTCGCCTACACGGGCGTGGGGGCGCTCGTCGGCGTCGGCGTGCTGGCGACGGGAGCCGTCGTCATGCTGTTTGGACGGCGGGGGGCTCGTGCGTAAGCTGGAATCGCGCACGATCGTCCTCGCGGTCGCGCTGATTTCCGGTTGCGCCGCGCTCGAGCTGGGCGGAGACACTTCGCTCACCGACGGCGTGGAACCGGTATTCCCGCCGGAAGTTCCGTATTTCCCGAGCACCGACGAGGCGGTGGAAGGGATGCTCAAGCTCGCGGGAACGGGCCCGAGCGACGTGGTGTACGACCTCGGCTGCGGAGACGGGCGCATCGTGATCGCGGCGGCGAAGGACTTCGGCGCGCGGGGTGTCGGCGTCGAGATCAATCCGGTCCCTTTGCGCATGGCGGTCTACCGCGCGCGCCGCGCCGGCGTCGAGGACCGGGTGCGCTTCGTTCGCGGCGACCTTTTCGACGCGGACATCCGCGAGGCGACCGTGGTGACGCTGTTCCTCTTAGAGACGCTCAACCGCCGCCTGCTGCCGAAGCTTATGAAAGAGCTCAAGCCCGGCACGCGCATCGTCGCCCATCGCTACGGCTTCGGCGACGACTGGCCGCCGGAGAAGACCGTCCAGGCGGGAGCGAGCACGCTCTATCTGTGGACGGTGCCGAGGAGAGGTGCACTATGAGTTTGCGGACTCCCTGACCAAGCTCGCCATCGTTGCGGCATCGGCGTCGTTGGTTTCGCTCAGCCCTCTCACGACGCCGTCGCGGTCCGCCGGGGGCCGGTTCTGACTCGCCTTCCATTTGCCGAGGAGCCTGGCGACCGGAACCTCGATCCCGACGATGGCGCCGAGCATCTTCTCGATATAGTCGCCGGGTGCATCGGTGATCTTCCAGGGCTCAGGCCTAGCGGCCTCGTGCCGGGTCGTGAGCCGTTCCACCAGCTCCCGCAGCCACGCGCGGTCTTCGACGACTCGCAAGGGGCCGTAGGCGTGGACGACTATGTAGTTGTAGGTCGGCACGACCTTTCCGGTTTCCCTCTTGGTCGGATACCACGAGGGAGTGATGTAGGCCTTGGGCCCCTGGAAGACCAGGAGCGCCTGGACGTCCTTGGAGAAGTCGCGCCATACCGGATTGCCGCGGGCCACGTGGCCGCGCAGAGTCCCGAACGGAGCCGGTGCCGGCTCGATCTCGAAAGGGATGTGGTTTGCGTTCAGTCCTTCCGCGCCGAGGGTCACCAGGACCGCAAGCGAGTGCTCGCGAATCAGCTGATGGAGGACGTCGACGCGTGTTTCTTCAAAATGCGACGGCAGGTACATGCTGGGCGCTCCGCTCGAATGTGCGGTTGGGTGGCGAACTGTTTAGGTGGAAAACCTCTGAGCAGCGCGCGCTCGTGCCTTGGCCGCCTCTTCTGCACGGTTCCTCGGTGGTGCGTTCGTCTCAAGCGAGGTCAGAAGGTTTCTGGAAACTGCGGCTACCTCGTCAGCAGCCGCAAGAAATGCAGCTTCGTTGGCTTTCGATGGCTTGTTGAAGCCGCTCACCTTTCTCACGAATTGCAGTGCGGCCGCACGAATTTCTTCGTCCGTCACAGGCGGTTCGAAGTTGAACAGGGTCTTGATGTTTCTGCACATAAGCGTCACCTCGATGTGTTGGAGCCGCCAACGGATCGGCGCGGTGAGTGCACTAGGTGCGCCATACCTCATACCAAATACCAGCGATTATCAGCAAGGGAAACGCCAGGATCAAGCGAGACTTCGCCAACCCCATCCAAATAAGACCCGCGAGCCCGGCATATACCGCGATGTTCGCCAACGTTGCGACCGCGAACGAACCCCACGAGCTCAAGTCTGGCGCGCCCGGTTCTTCAACCGGCACCATTAGCAAAGGAGTCGGCCACAGCATGAGCTGTACGTAGTCGAAAATGGTCCATATTGCATCGGGTACTTCGGTATATGACTCCAACGCGGTC
>VBDM01000027.1:8805-10918 GCA_005881355.1 Betaproteobacteria bacterium | reverse complement strand
AAGTTGATCAAGTAGGTGTTGCGCAGCATATTGCCGTTTGCCAGACGGAAGCTCTCCGCGCTGCGCTCCACATGCTCCATCGGAGGGGCGATTCGCGGCACCGTCGGCATGACCAGGACGTCGACGTCGTAGTTCGCGCGGGTGAAACGCCGAGCGAGACGGGCGCGAGTCGCGAGCAGCTCGATGTAATCAGCGGCCAGGACGAATCCGCCGCGCACGATCCGTTCCAGCACCCGCGGATCGAACTCCTGCTCGCGGTCAATCCATTTGCGGTGCATGGCGTAGGCCTCGGGCGGGGAAATCCCGCCGCCGACGTTGGCCTTCGCCGCCTCGTCGAACTCCGGCACCGCGAGTTCCACGAGCTTCGCCCCGCGGCGCGCGAGGCGCTGGATCGCCGATTCGAAACCCCGCATGACTTCGATGTCGAGATCCTCGAGCATGTGGTTCTTCGGAATACCCAGGCGCAGCCCTGGCAGGGCCGCGGCCACGAGCGGCCGCGGCTCCTCGCCCGCCAGGATCTGGAAGACCGTCGCGCAGCAGGCGGCGGTGGGAGCGAGCGGCCCGATCGAATCGAGCGTGGTGGAGAGCGGAAATGCCCCCTCGAGCGGAACGCGCGCGCGGGTAGGCTTGAAGCCCGCGATGCCGCACAGCGCCGCCGGGATCCGCACCGAGCCACCGGTATCGGTGCCCAGAGCGAACGCCGCCATGCCGTCAGCGACCGACACCGCCGCGCCCGAGGACGATCCGCCTGGAATCCTGCGCCTCGGGCGGTCATAGGGATTCAGCGGCGTGCCATAGTGCGGATTGATGCCGATCCCGGAGAACGCGAACTCGGTCATGTTGCTGCGGGCGATGACCACCGCGCCGGCGGCGCGCAGCCGCGCCACCGCGACTGCGTCCGCGGTCGCGGAGGCCGCGTCGCGCAGAATTTTCGAACCGGCGGTGGTCACGTCGCCGGCGATGTCGAAAAGATCCTTGATCGAGACCGGCAGCCCGGCGAGCGCAGAGGGCACCACGCCCTCCTTGCGCAGCCGGTCGGAGACATCGGCCGCGAGGAGCGCGCCTTGCGCGTGCACCTTGGTGAAAGCGCGCCCGCCCTCGCCGCCCGCGTCGGCGATGCGCGCGAGCGCCACCTCGACCAGCTCGCGGCTCGTGGTTCTGCCCTGGGCGAGATCGCGCGCGAGCGCCGCGATCGGACGCACAAGCGCCTCAGCCATGCTTCATTCCGGGAATCTCGAAACGTTTAAGCTGCAAAAGTCTCCTCCCGGATGGGTTTCCCGTCCGGATCCTTATGACTAATCCCTTGCGATCCGACGCCGCGCTCAGCGCTTCGCGCTTTCGTCGTAGTAATGCATCTCCAGCAGCAGACACCCGGTTTCAGACTTGAACGGCCCGTGCGGCGTGCCAGGCGGGCGGCAAGCGTAGGTGTTGGGCCCGAAGCGCGTGCCGCCTTTGCCGTTCCTGTCATTGCCGACGATCAGGTCGCCCGAGACGAGATACACCTCCTCCCAGTAATCGTGGATAAAAGGATCGGTGGTGTAGATACCCGGCTTGAATCGCAGATGTCGCGTGCGGAAGCCGCGCTTGTTCTTCTCGTCGAGAAATCCGGCAAGCACCTGCTGCTGGATTCCATCGGGATAACCGGGCAGATTCTCCCAGCCCTTGTTCAGATCGACCTTGTAGAACTCCTTGTGCTCCTTTCGAATCGCCATGAAAGCTCTCCTAATCCGCGATTGCCAGGCTGCGGGTTGCATACTCGTGAGAGAGGCTGCGGTTCTTCACCGCGTCGTGCAGCTCGATCTCGAAACGCTCGCCGCCGCCTATGTCTCCCCGCACCGCGAGCGTGCCGCAGAACATCGCGGTCCCCGGCGAGAGTTTTCCGCCGGAATCGGCAAAGCGCTCGAGCAGATCGCTCGGGGTGAGCATCCCGCTCACTGCGCCCTCCTGGTAGAGCCGGCGCTTTCCTTTGCGCGTCGCGTGCGAGCGCAGCATCAGCCGATCCCAATGCCCCTCGACCTCGGCGAAGGGCCAAAGCTCCCGGCCGATCGGCTTCGGGCACATCTGCTTGGATACGGTGACACCGTAGGCCTCGACCTTGCGGTCGGTGTGATCG
>VBDM01000027.1:0-8798 GCA_005881355.1 Betaproteobacteria bacterium | reverse complement strand
GTCTTCGCCCACCACTTCGACCTCGCGCGCCGTGGTAAGCAGGTTGGCGCCCAGGCGGTAGAAGCAGGGCACGGTGCGCGGGCGCTTCACCCCGATCGCCGCCAGCTCCGCGATGTGGTGCTCGACCGCGGCCTTGTCGCGCCCGGTCCAGCCGGCAACGACGAGCTCGGTGATGTCGATGCGGCGTGGTGCCCCGTTGACCAGAAATTCCATGCTGTGTCCCTATCGTACTCAAACGCGATTGGGTTCTTTGCGCTCTCATGTGCGGCCCGCTATTTTCCCACGGTAGATTTCCCTTTGCATTCCGTCGTTCATCAGAGTAAATTTCCCTGCGCCGCATGTCACCGGAGGAATCGATGTCAAAGTTCGTGATCTCGCCCCACTTCAGGCTGCAGGAGTGGGTCGCCGAGGAAAAGGGCTATTTCAAGGCGGAAGGTCTCGATTACGAGTTTCGCGACAACTACGGCCCCGGCGACGCGGCGAAAAAGCACGCCACGCCGAACAAGATCGGCGCCTACCAGAGCATCGAGGAGGGACGCGCCTGCGACGTGAGCGGCGCCTGCCACTGGACGGTGAACGTCGCCGCTTCCACCGGCCACGGCAAGCTCTATGCCGACGCGTACTCGGTTGCACCCTGCGGCGTGTTCGTGGCGCCGGAATCCGGCATCGAGCACCCGAGCGACCTGAAGGGCGTGCCGGTCTCGGTCGGCTACCAGTCGTGCAGCCACTACTCCACGATCCAGGGGCTCGAGCAGTACATGGCCCTCGAGGACATCAAGCTCTCCTTCGCCGACGGGCTCCTTTTCAGCCGCTTGGAAAAGCTGGTCGACCGCAAGGTTCCGGCCGCGTCGCTGTTCAGCGGACCGTATTATTTCCTCGAGCAGCTCGGCTTCCGCAAAGTCATCGATACCACGTTCATGATGGCCACGTCGATCTCGGGCGATCCCGATCCGGAAGATGTGCGCAAGTATTTCCGGGCGCTGCGGCGCGCGCAACGCGACATCGACCTGCGTCCCGAGCTCTACACGCATTACTACAGGAAGGAATTCCCGGCGCGCTTCCTCGACCAGATGGACACGCGCCGGTGGGGGCCGGGCGAGCGCATCGTCTTCGAGCCCTACACCAAGGAAGTGTTCGAGGAGTCCTTCAAGTGGATCGCCGAGCGCCGCATCTTCGCCGAGGGCGACATGGGGCCGGGTAAATACGAGGATTCGGTCATTTCTCTCGCAGCCTAGGCCGACTCGAAGTTCATCCCGAAGGCCTCCGGCGGTTTCGGACCCCAGACGTAGAGCGAGTCCTCGGCCGGGTAGTTGGTAGGTCTCCATTTCGCATCCGCAGGGATGTAGTCGATATCGCAGAAATACTCCGCGAGGCTGTCCCACGGATCGCGGATGTAGTGGAAGAAGTTCGAGCCGATGACGTGCCGGCCGAGGCCCCAGCCGTCCTTGTAGCCCTTGTCGAGGAGCCGGCAGGCGCCCATGCCGATCTCGTCGACGTTGCAGACCTCGAAGCTCGCGTGATGGAAGCCCGGCCGGTCCGACTTGATGAAGCCGAAGATGTGATGGTCGCTGCCGCCGTGGCCGCGCATGAAGGCGACGATGTCCTGCGCGCGGTCGGAGAGCTGCAAGCCGACCACGCGCGTATAGAAATCCACGACCTTTTCCATCTGCGGCGTGAAGCGCAGGGTGTGGCCGAGGCGCGTCGGCCGAACCTGGACGTCGCGCTTTGGATAACCGGGTACGCCTGAGCGGTTGAGGTGGCCGGGATTGTTGATCCTCCACTCAGGCGCGCTGCGCCAGGGCTTGGACTCGGCGACGCGCACGTTGACGAGCAGCCCGTCTGGGTCGCGGAACCAGATGCCCTCCCCGGGCGTTTCCCTGGGGGCATCGACGAGCTTCGTCGCGCTCTGCTCGAGGCGCTTTTTCAGCCCTTCGAGGTCCTGGGCGCGAGCGGTGAAGCAGACGTGGTGCTGGTGTTTCTTCTTTCCCTCGACCAGCATCACCTGGTCCTGGTCGCGTCCGTGGCAGCGCATGACGACGCGCGCGCCATCCTCGCGCGGCTCGAGCCCGAAGTCCTTATAGAAGTCCCGCCCTTTCGCCGGGTCGGGCACCGCGAGCGCGATGTGGTGCAGAGAACGTATCGTCATGGCTGCGTCTCCTTGGCAGGCATTCAGGGCCGCGGCTGAAATCCTCGGCTGCGCGCCCGATTGTAGCGCCAAGACGCCATCGCTTCCCACTAGGGGTGCTTCGCGGGCGCGCGCTTTCTTCCGCGGACTCCGGAGTCCGCGATGACCTCGGCGAGGGCCGCGTGGTTTTGCGGCGCCATGACGTGCGCGCCGGCGATGCCGGGCGTCTCGGCGAGCTCGCGCATGAGCTCGATGCAGATTTTCTTTCCCTCGGACTTCGAGTCGGCCGCGCGCTCGAGCCGAGTGACGATGTCTTCGGGGATCAGCGCCCCGTACAGCTTTTCCTTCATCCACCGGGCCGAGCGCACCGAAGGAATCGGAGCGACTCCGATCAGGATCGGCAGCCGCTGCGCGATCCCCAGGTCCAGCAGCCGCGCCGCATAGCGGCGCACCACGCCGGCATCCATGCAGAACTGGGTCTGGATGAAATCGGCGCCCGCGTCCGCCTTGGAGAGCAGTCCGTCGGGGCGCCAGCCCGCGGGCGGATCGACCGGGATTTCCGCCGCGCCCAGGACAAACTTCAGGACCCCCTTGATCTCGGTTCCTGAGGGCAGCCGGTGCTCCGAGCGCATGCGGTGCGCCATCGCGAGCAAGCCCGTGGTATCGAGATCGAATACGGCCTTCGTGTCCGGCTGATCGCCCGTCTTCGGATCGTCCCCGCGCAGCGCGAGCACGTTCCGGATGCCGAGCGCCGCCGCGCCGAGCAGCTCGCCCTGGAGCGCGATGCGGTTGCGGTCGCGGCAGGTGAGCTGCAGGATCGGCTCGATGCCGTTTCGCATCAGGAAGTGCGAAGCGGCGAGGCTCGACAAGTGCGCCCGGGAGCCCGCGCCGTCGGTCACGTTGACCGCGGTCGCGAGGCCGCGCAGCGCGAGCGCCTGGTCGATGAATTCGGCGGGATCGCTGGAGACCGGCGGGGTGAGCTCGGCGGTGACCACGAAGCGGCCGCCGCGCAGTTGTCTTTGCAGTTCGCTTGCCGCGTCGGTCGACGACTCTTCCTTCGTGGCCAAATCCATGTCCGGTTCCGGTCGCAGGCGCGAGTTTAGCACGCCGCGTCGGGCCGCCCGGCGCGCTCGGCGGCTCTCGCCGCGTCGACTCGCGCCATGAAATCGGGCGCCACCAGCCGAAGCCGGTCGTCGGTCATGCGGCCGCTGCGCGTCATGTAGTCGTAGGCGAGACGCCACGGCTCAAGCGCCATTTTTTTCGGGAATTGCTCGTACCAGTACGAACTGGCGTTGGCCGCGGCGAGCAGCTTCTCCACCGCCGGCCTTCGCTCGCGCTCGAAAGCCGCCAACGCGAGGGGCACGTCCCCGCCGCATTCCGCGAACGCGCGCTCAAGCGCGATGGCGTCCTCGAACGCAAGGCGTGTGCCCGAGCCGATCGAGAAGTGCACCGTGCGCAGCGCGTCGCCGAGAAGCACGGCGTACCCCGAAGGCGAGCGCCGCGCGAGCCAACGCTCGTTCCGCAGGAGCGGAAACCGTCGCCAAACAGACTTGTTCGACACGAGCGCGTACCCGCCGAGGTCGGCCGCGAACACGCGCTCGCAATACGCTTGCGACTCGGCGTCGCTCATGCGGTCGAGTCCAGCGCGCTTCCAGGTCGCCGCGTCGCACTCGACGACGAATGTGCTCATCGAGGGCGAATGACGGTAATGGTGCGCGACGAAGGCGCCGTGCCCGCTCCGGCGGAAAGTCAGCGTCAGGCAGTCGAACGGCTGCTCCGTGCCGTACCACGCGAAGCGGTTGGTGAGGAGCTCGATTCTCGGCTGGAACTGCGCCTCGAGGGTCTTGCGTACCAGTGAATTCGATCCGTCGGCGCCGACGACGAGGTCCGCGTCGGCGAGCTCGTCGAGCGAAGCGACCGCGCGGCCGTATTCGATCCCCACGTCCGCCTCGCGGCACAGCTTCTGAAGGATCTGCAGCAGCGCAAGGCGCGCGATCGCGGAAAAACCGTTGCCGTCGATATCCACGCGCTCGTCCCGGTGCACGATGCGCTGGGTCGGCCAGGCTTGCATCGCCGCGGTGAGCACGCGCAGCAGCTCCGGCTCGCAGCGATCGAGGAACTCGAGCGCCCGTTCCGAGAACACCACGCCGAAGCCGTAGGTCGCATCCGCCGGGTTCTGCTCGACCACCTGAACCCGCCACGCCGGGTGGCGACGCTTGGCGAGCAGGGCGAAAAGCAGGCCGGCCGCCCCCGCGCCGATCACCGCAACGTACATGGCACGACCGCGTCGACTTTCAATGATGGGCAGTCAAGATTCGGCGACAGAAGCCGGTCAATGCCAACTATGACCGCGTCATAGCTCGTGATTCTGGCGTTTTTGCTGCCAAAGTTCATCGACAAACCTTGGTCCATGTCTCAAATTGGACGCTTCGAATCATCTGGGCAAAAACATACTGTGAATGCCGAAGGGCGGGAGGTGCTCCCGAGAGCGCTCTCCCACCTCCTCCCCTACGCGGGAAAGGTGGTGCTCCTCGCCGCGGCCTATTTTGCCGCAGTCAAACTCGCCCTGATCGCCGCGATCCCTCCGGGCTACGCCACCGCGGTGTGGCCTCCATCGGGCATCGCACTGGCGGCCGTGCTGCTCTTCGGCAACCGCGTCTGGCCGGGAGTCTGGCTCGGCGCGGCGCTCGTCAACCTCACGGTCAAATCATCGCTCACCGCGGCCCTGCTGATGGGCACCGGCAATACGCTCGAGGCGCTCGCCGGCGCGGCGCTGATGCGCCGCTACCTCGGCGTGCCGTGCAACTTCGCGCGGGGCGAGGACGTCATCGAGTTCGTTGCGATCGCCGCGCTGAGCTCGGCGATCGCGGCGAGCGTCGCGGCGGCGCCGCTCGCGCTGATCCATTCGCTGCCGTCGCAGGCCCTGCTGTCGAACTGGTGGACATGGTGGCAGGGCGACGTCATGGGTATCGTCATCGTCGCGCCGTTGATCCTGAGCTGGTCAGTTCGCGGCGAGACGCGCTGGCCGTGGTGGAAGATCGCCGAGGGCGCGTGCCTTGCCGGCCCGATGCTCGCGACCACGTATGCGATCTTCAGCGACGGCTCGGCCGAGCGCCTGCCTTCCCTGCAGCTCAGCTTCGCGATACTGCCGTTCGTCATCTGGGCGGCGTTGCGCTTCCCGCAGCGCGAGGTCGCCACGGTGAATGCCCTGGTGTGCGCGATCGCCGTGTGGTTTACGCTCGAGGGCCGCGGCCCGTTTGCGTCGGCGCCGTTGAACGCGTCGCTGCTGCTCCTGCTCGCGTTCATGAGCACCGTGGTGACCACGGGTCTCGTGCTCAGCGCCGTCGTCGGTGAGCGCGCCCGTGCCATCGAAGCGCTCAGGCGCGCCTTGCAGAACCTGAAGGAGGAAACGATCCGGGATCCCCTGACGGGCCTCTACAACCGGCGCTTCCTGGGAGATTATCTGTCCCGCGAGCTGATCCGCGCCAAGCGCGAAGGGGGCCGGGTCGCGCTGATCATGATCGACCTCGACCGTTTCAAGCAGATCAACGACACCGCCGGGCACGCCGCCGGCGACCTTGTCCTCATGGAGATCGCCACGCTGCTCAAGCGCCATATCCGCGGCAGCGACATCGCCTGCCGCTACGGGGGCGAGGAGTTCACGCTGGTGCTGCCCAATGCCACCCCCGAGAGCGCGCTTCGCAAGGCCGAGGCCATCTGCTCGGCCATTCGGGAAGATCGCGACAGGCTTCTGGAGGTCACCGCATCCCTCGGGGTCGCGTTATTCCCCGATCACGCGGCGGACGCGGAGTCCTCGCTGCGAGCGGCGGACGAGGCCCTTTACGAGGCGAAGCGCAAGGGGCGCAACCGGGTCAAGATTTTCGCCGATGCCGCAGCCAAGCCCGCTGCCACTCGGGTGGCGGGCGTCAAGTACGCACGCAGTTGAGTCGGCGCCCGCGTGCCCGCTTGCTTCGCGGCGCACATGCCCCTAGCATATTCCCCGCGGCCCATCCACATCCGGGCCGAATCTCAAAAGGGGAGTTCCATGCAACCTGACATTCATCTGAACTACTGGGCGATTCTCGTCGCGGTGGCCGCCACGATGGTGCTCGGCTTTCTCTGGTACGGCCCGATCTTCGGCAAGGCGTGGATGAAGGAGATGGGCATACCGGCCGGCGGCAAGCCCGACCCGAAAGTCATGCGGCGCGGCTTGATCCTCATGCTGATCGGCTCGTTCCTCACGGCGATCGTGCTCGCGCACACCGGCGAGGTATGGCGGCCCTCCGTGTGGAAGGCCGGAGCCGACGCCTCGGCCGCGTACTACGGTTTTTCCACCGGCTTTTGGACCTGGATCGGCTTCTATGTGCCGCTGCTCCTCGGCGCCGTCGCCTGGGAAAACAAGTCCTGGAAGCTGTTCGGCATCAACGCCGCCTACTATTTCGTCATGCTCCAGATGGTCGCGATGATCCTCGCGTTCTGGCGCTGAAAAGCGCCCCGCCGCTACTGCCGGGTGAAATCCAGGCGCTCCTCCAGCAGCACGCCGAAGAGTCTGATCGGCTCGCGGCGCGGAATCTCGAGCGGCGGAAGCTCTTCGGCATCGACCGAGACGCCCATCTCGGTGGCGAGGTCCAACAGCGTCTCCGAAAGCACGAACTCGCCCGCCCGGGCGCGGTGAAGCAGGCGGTTGGCGACGCTCACGCAGTCGCCGAACACGAAGAGCTGCTCGGGCGCGGGGCTGTTCTCCGCGAAGCCGACTACGGCGTCCCCGCAGTGCAGGCCCATCGACACTGCGGCGCGGATGCCGAAGTCGCGCTGCCAAGCTTCCGCAAGGATGCCGAACCGGGCGTGAATTTCCTGCGCGGCTTCCACGGCGTGCTGCGCGTCGTCCTGGCCGGTGAAGGTCGTCATCATGGTGTCGCTGAGGATATCCACCACCGCGCCTTCGTGGCTCTCGACCACCTCCGAGACCAGCGTTACGAACTCGCCGACGCGCGCGAGCACCACGCCGGGCTCGAGCATGTCCGACATGCCGGTGAAGCCGCGCGTCTCGGCGAACAGGATCACCATCGGCGAGCGTTCCGGCTTGTCGACTTCCGATTTTTTTGCCGCCATCTTGTATCCTCTTCTCTTTTCCCCGGCCGCGGCACTCGGAACTGCCATCGGTCAGCGCCGCGCGCTTTCCTCGAACCGCGCGTAGGGCCCGGCTGCGTACACGATTCTCCCGCCGAGCATGGTGAGCAGCGACTCGATCGCCCCGATCTCCTCGATCGGCGCCTTCATGTAGTCCTTCGACAGCACGGCGAGATCGGCGAGCTTGCCCGCCTCGAGCGAGCCGCGCCTGTCCTCGTCGTGCGCAAACCAGGCGCTGCCCGTGGTGTACATCTGCAGCGCTTCCTCGCGCGTCGGCGTCTCCTCCGGTCCGCGCAGCGCCGTGCCCCCGACGGTCTTGCCGTCGAGCATCCAGCGCAGCGCCACGAACGGATTATACGAGGCGACGCGGTGCGCGTCGGTGCCCGCCCCGACCTTCACCCCGATTCTGAGCGCGGTCTTGAGCGGCGGCGCGCGGTGCGCGGCTTCCGCTCCCTTTTCCTTCTGGAAGCGCTCGCCCTCGAAATACAGCGCGTCCTGCATCGCCCAGCCGACGCCGAGCGCCTTCATGCGCTCGAGCGTCGGCGCCGAGGCGTCGTTGAGATGCGCCACCGCCCAGCGCAGGTCCGCGATCGGCACCTCGCGGTTGACGCGCTCGAAGATGTCGAGCAGCTGGCCGACCGAGCGGTCGTTGTGCCAGTGAATGTTGAGCGACATGCGCCGAGCGGCCGCCCACCTGGCGATCTCGTAGAACTGCGCTTTTTCCGCTTCGCCCGGGTTGTCGTTGTTGTACATGCCCCAGGCGACGTTCTCGCCGATGCCGTTGAAGCGCAGCATGTCGTCGCCGAATCCCATCGGCAGGAGCTGCGTGAGCGCGCGGTAGTCCTCGAGCTCCGAGCCGCGCTTCTGCGCGAACACGGTGTAGGCGACGCGCAGCGTGAGCGCCCGGTCCCGCCACAGCTTGAGCAGCGCCTGATAATCGCGCGGCGCCATGCCGAAGCCGCCCGGATCGATCACGCCGGTGAGGGCGAGGCGATTGAGCTCTCTGAAGAACTTGCGCGTGCCCTCGACCCTCTGCTCGAAGGGGGGCGATGGCAGCCGCGCAAACAGCGCCGTGATCGTGGCCGTGTCCCCGGTGATGCCGCCGGTCGGATTGCCGGCCGCGTCCCGCTCGAGCGCGCCGCGCGGCGGCAAGTCGGAATCGGCCGCGATATTGAGCGCCTTGAACGCCGCGGGCGTCATCAGCGCCCAGCCGTAGAAAAGCTGCACGTACGCGGGATGGTCTCCCGCGGCCGCCGCGAGCTCGGCCCGCGTCGGCCGGCGCTTCTCACGGAACTGCTCGGGGGTCCAGCCTCCCGCAACGATCAGCCAGTCACCCGGTTTCGCCGCGCGCGCCGCGTCGCGGACGCGGCCGAGCGCCTCCTCCAGGCTGGAAGCGCCGATCCAGCTTACCTCGACGCTGTAGGAGAGCGCCGCGCGGATCGCGTGGATGTGCGAGTCGATGAGCCCCGGGATCACCGTGCGCCCGCGAAGATCGACCACGCGCGTCTTGCGGCCCGCGAGCCTCATGATGTCGATCGACTTG
>VBDM01000373.1:2396-4144 GCA_005881355.1 Betaproteobacteria bacterium | reverse complement strand
GGATTTGGGGGCGTTTTATCTCGACGTTCTGAAGGACCGACTGTATACATGCGGGCGCGAATCGCCGGCGCGCCGCTCGGCGCAGAACGCGCTGTATCACGTCACCCAGAGCCTGCTGCGGCTGATGGCGCCGGTTCTGAGCTTCACTGCCGAAGAAGCATGGAAGATATTCCGGCCGGCCGAGGACACCGTATTCGCGCAGGTTTACTATCGCCTGCCGGAGGTCCCCGGGGCCGAAGGTCTGCTGGCGAGGTGGCGCTCCCTTCGCGAAGTCCGCTCGAAGGTGCAGAAGATTCTCGAGAATCATCGCGCGGCGGGCGAAATCGGCTCGTCGCTTCAGGCGGAGGTGGACATCGCGGCGAGCGGCGAGAGGCTTGAGCTTCTTCAAGGCCTGGGGGATGACTTGCGGTTCGTCCTGATCACGTCGCGCGCCGGCGTGATTCCCGCCGCGACTGCGGCCGACGAATCGATCCGGGCGGTCTCCAGCAAGCACAGGAAATGCGAGCGCTGCTGGCATTATCGTGCGGACGTTGACTCGGACCCGAAACACCCCGGGATTTGCGGGCGCTGCGTGCTGAATCTTTACGGCGCCGGCGAGCCTCGGAGCTTCGCGTGATGCTGGCGGGCCTGAAGCGCATCGCCCCGTGGCTCGCGCTCGCCGTGCTGATCGCCGTCGCGGACCAGGCGAGCAAGTACGCGATCAGCGCGAGCCTGCGCCCGGGGGAGGTGCGCGAGATCACCGGCTTTTTCAACCTCGTGCTCGCCTACAACCGCGGCGCGGCATTCAGTTTCCTGTCCGACGCGGGCGGCTGGCAGAGGGTGCTGTTCATCGGCATCGCCGCGATCGCGGTCGCCGTGATCGTGACCTTGCTCGCGAGGCATCCGGGCGAGCGGCTGTTTTGCGCCGGTCTGGCGCTGATCCTCGGAGGGGCGCTCGGCAACGTCTGGGACCGGGTCGCGCTCGGTCACGTTCTGGATTTTCTGGACGTTCACGCGTTCGGCTGGCACTTCTGGGCGTTCAACGTCGCGGATTCCGCGATCACGGCGGGCGCGGGGCTGCTGATCCTCGACGGGCTGCGCTCGGCCGGCACCGGACAAAAGCCGTAGAATGCGGGCCATGGAAGTCCTGTTGGCCAATCCCAGGGGATTCTGCGCGGGCGTGGAGCGCGCCATCGCCATCGTCGAGCGGGCGCTCGCCGTCCACGGCGCGCCGATCTACGTGCGTCACGAGGTGGTGCACAACAAGTACGTCGTCGAGGACCTGAAGAGCAAGGGGGCGGTGTTCGTCGAGGAGCTCGCCGAAGTCCCTTCCGGCAGCACGGTGATCTTCAGCGCCCACGGCGTGTCGAAAGCGGTGCGCAGCGAGGCCGCGTCGCGGGGGCTGCGCGTGTTCGACGCGACCTGTCCGCTCGTCACCAAGGTGCACGTGGAGGTGGCGAAGATGCGCGACGCCGGCCGCGAGATCGTGATGATCGGGCACCGCGGCCATCCGGAGGTGGAAGGCACGATGGGCCAGTCCACAGAAGGCATGCACCTCGTGGAGGCCACCGCGGACGTCGCGCGCCTGCAGGTGCGCGACCCGCTCAAGCTTTCCTACGTGACGCAGACTACGCTCTCGGTGGACGATGCGGCTGCGATCGTGGAGGCGCTGAAAGCGCGCTTTCCCGCGATCACCGGGCCGAAGAGGGACGAGATCTGCTAGGCGACGCAAAAACGGCAGGACGCGGGCAAGTTCATGGCGCCGCAGT
>VBDM01000373.1:0-2306 GCA_005881355.1 Betaproteobacteria bacterium | reverse complement strand
GCGCCGGGTCGGCGTGACCGCGGGCGCATCGGCCCCGGAAGTGCTGGTGAACGAGCTGATCGCGCGGCTCAAGGCCCTCGGAGCCGGCAGCGTGCGCCAGCTCGAGGGCGCGAGCGAAAGCGTGGTGTTCACCCTGCCGCGCGAGCTCGCCGCGCGGCAGGCGCGGAACGCGCGCTGACGGCGGCCAAAAAAAGGGGGCTGATCGCCCCCCCTTCTGCTCCTCGGCTTCGCTCAGCGCTCGCGGTAGGAGAAGCGCTTCCCGGTGAAGCTTGAGTCCACCGTGACCGACGTCGTGATGTTCTGGCCGGTGATGGTCTTGTTGAGCGCTTTTATCGAGCCGTCCGCGGTTTGCTCGATCGCCGCGCCCACCAGGAACTGCGTCAGGTATTTCCCGGCTGCGAGATTTGCGGCGTTCCCCACGTAGCCGCCGGTCTTGTAGTCGAGGTTGTACTGGAAGCTGCTGCCTCCCGGCACGCACACGTCGCCCGCGCCCGAGTTGGGCACCGTGGTCGTGATGATCAGAGAGCCGAGGATCAGCCTCACGTCGAGCGTGACGCGCTCGCCCGGGCTGGTGTTGCCCGGATTGAGGTCGATCAAGAACCCGTCCTGCGCCCCCCAGTCCACCGGGTTCTTGGAAATGGTGCGGTCCGCCTTCACCTGCTGGAGCGTCTGCACCACCACCTTTCCAGCGGCGGTGCCGTTGCGGAAATTCGCAGCGGGGGTGAAAGTCGGGTTTTCCGTTCCGTCGGGATTCGACAGCTGGTCCCTGATCGCGTAGATCGATTGCTGCCAGGCGATGCCGCTTAGCGCGCCCGGATCCTTCAGATCGGTTGCGCCGCCGTGCGCGCCGTCGCCCAGGTAGCGTCCCGTCCCGACGTAATAGATGCGGGTTGCGCCGATGTGCGTCCCCGCCGGCCTCGCCGTAATCGGCTGGATCCGTCCGGAAGCATCCTTGAGCGTGGCGAGGAGCCTCACCGACGGCGCCCCGGTCGTTATGCTCGCGGGCGTGCTGTAAGTCACCATGGTCGACGACATGTTCAATCGCCAGACGTTGCCCAGCTGGTCTCCGCCGTAGACATAAGTGAAGTTCGGATCGTCGATGCCGTCCGGGTAGTAGCCGCCCATCTTCATGAGGCCCGAGGGCGTGGTGGTGTCGCCCACGCCGGTGCCGACCTTGTGCAGGATCTGGCCGGTGATGGCGTCGAGCACGTAGAAAAAGCCCTGACCGCTCCCGGCCGGCAGAGCCACCGTTCCGACGTTGTTCAGCCCCGAGGTCACGACGACGACCCACTTGCCGTCGAGGGCCCGCCGGCCGATCACCGGATTGCCGTAGGTGAATCCGAGGTCCGGGTCGCTGTGGCTGAACCCGCTGACGGGCTCGTTGGGGCACAGCGTGGAATCGGAACAGAATTCCCACAAGCCTTTCGGGTTCAGCGGGTCGGTGACGTCGAGCGCGTAGTAGCCGCGCCCCCCGCTGTTCGCTCCGCCGACGACGATGGTCTTCCATTTCGCGGCCGTCGCGTCGAAGACGTCGGTGACCTCGGGCGTCCCGTCGACGAAAAACCGGTGCTGCCCCGCATAGCCGAAATCCGCGAGCTGGTAGAGCGAGGGCATGAGAAACCTCGGCGCATAGGCCCAGTTCTCGACTCCGGTGGCGGGGTCGAAAGCGTGCAGGTATCCGTCGTTGGCTCCTATAAGGAGGGGCCCGGAGCGATTGAGATTGTTCGCCTTGAACGTGAGATAAGTTTCGCCCGCGGGCTCGGCATGGGCGGTCTCGTTCTCGTACAGGAAGGACGGGGCCTGCACGAACACCGGCTGAGAGTTGACGATATCGCCGAGAACGGTCTGGGCCGGCGGGTCCTGCTCCATGCGATCGCGGAACACCGAGGCTTCGTTGCCCGTCTGGCCGCGCAGGAAGCCGACCAGATCGACGCCGTTATTGGCGGTGATAAGCTGGAAGGGCGTGAGCGTATTGCACTGGGCCATGTTGCTGATCGGGACGCACTTGTTCGTGAAGAAGGCCTGTTCCGCGGCCGATAGATTGGCCCAGGCAAACGGCTTCAGCTCGGTGGCGCTACTCGGATCTCTCGTCCAGAGAATCCGGGTGTCGGTGATGCCGTCGAGCCCGACCTTGTGAGGCGAGCTCGAAGTTGCCAGCAGCAACTTGTGCGCCTCCCACAACTTGCCGCTATTTGCCCCGCTCGTGTCTACCGTGCCGTCCGGCTTGATCTTCTGGGCATAGACCTCGCCCGACCAGGTGCTCGTCTGATACGTCGTGCTGAAAGCCAGGGTGTTGCCCGAGGCGA
>VBDM01000371.1 GCA_005881355.1 Betaproteobacteria bacterium | reverse complement strand
CCGCGTGAGTCAAACCCACTTCGGATACCACAACGTCGGCGAAGCCGAAAAGGCAGCCCGCGTGGCCGGCGTTTTTTCCTCGGTTGCGGCCAAGTACGACCTGATGAACGACCTGATGTCGGCAGGGCTGCACCGGCTCTGGAAAGCCTTCGCCGTGGCGCTCGCCCGCGTGCGCGAGGGCGAGCGGGTGCTCGATGTCGCCGCCGGATCGGGCGATCTGGCGCTCGAATTCTCGAGGCGCGCCGGGGCGAGCGGAGAAGTGTGGCTCACCGACGTCAACCGCGCGATGCTGGAGCGCGGGCGCGATCGCCTCCTCGACCGCGGCCGGCCGCTCCCCGCGGTGCAGTGCGACGCGGAGCGGCTGCCGTTTCCTTCGGACTATTTCGACTGCGTGAGCGTCGCCTTCGGGCTGCGCAACATGACGCGCAAGGACGCGGCGCTCGCCGAGATGCGGCGCGTGCTCAAGCCCGGGGGAAGGCTCCTCGTGCTCGAGTTCTCGCGCGTGTGGCGGCCGCTCGCCAGGGCCTACGACTGGTATTCGTTCAAGGTGCTGCCGTGGCTCGGCAAGACGGTGGCGGGCGACGAGGCCGCCTATCGCTACCTCGCCGAATCGATCCGCGTGCACCCCGACCAGGCGACCTTGGCCGGCATGCTCGAACGGGCGGGGCTCGAGAACGTCGAATATTTCAACCTGAGCGCCGGTATCGCCGCGTTGCATCGCGGCTACAAATTCTAGAGCCGAAGGGAAAGCCATGAGAGAACTCACCGTCTCGCTGTTCGTGCTGGTGCTCGGTGCGGGCCTATTGTCGGATGACGCCGAGGCGGCGCGGCTCGGGGGCGGCCGCAGTCTCGGAGCGCAGCGCCAGATCACCACGCCCCCGAAACAGGCGGCTCGCCCGACGCAGCAGCCGACCCCACAGCCTTCGGGCGGGAGTCGTTGGCTCGCCCCCCTTGCCGGGCTCGCGGCGGGGCTGGGCCTGGGCTGGCTGTTCGCGCAGGGAGGTTTCGCGGAAGTGGTCGGCGCTCTCCTCATGGCCCTCCTTGCCGGCGCCGCGGTGTTCGCCTTCATGCGCATACTGCCAAGACAGCAGCGGCCCCGGGGGCGCTACGCCGGTTTGAGCGGCGAGACGGCGGCTGCGCCGCCGCCGTCGCAACTGCACGGCGATGCCGGGGAGGGAGCGGAGTCCCGCAATCGGTTCGCCGCCGGCATCCCGGCGGGATTCGATGTCGAGCGTTTCATGAACGAGGCGAAGCGCAATTTCGTGCGCCTGCAGGAAGCCAACGACCGCGGAGACCTCGCGCTGCTTCGCGAAGTGACGACCGGCGAACTGTTCGACGCGCTCAAGGACGACCTTGCCTCGCACCCGGGGTCCCAAACCGACGTGGTGACGCTGAATGCCGCGCTTCTGGAGCTCGTCACCGAAGGCGGGCTGCATTGGGCGAGCGTGCGCTTCTCCGGCTCGATCCGCGAACAGGCGGGCGCACCGGCCGCGCCGTTCGAAGAGATCTGGAACCTGCAAAAGCCCGCGGACGGTTCGTCGGGCTGGCTGCTCGCCGGGATACAGCAGCTGAGCTGACCGGGTCGCAAGGCGCGCGGCCCGAAAACTCCATGATCGAGCGCGGCGCCCGCGCAGGGCTGAACCATCTTCTGCTGCAGCAGCCGTGGGCGGCCGAGCGGCTCAGGGCCTTCGCGGGTCAAAGCGTGGAATTCCGCTGCCCGCCTTTTCCTGATCTGCGCTTTAGGGTTCTGGACACCGGCCTCCTCGATCGGGCACACGAAGAAGCGGCGAGCGCGCTCGTCGTAAAGCTCAAGCCCGGCGTCCTGCCTTTCCTGCTCGCCCGCGACGAGGCCGCCCTGAAAGAAGTCGAGATCGAAGGCTCGGCGGATCTCGCGAGCACCGTGCAGTACCTGTTCCGCCACCTCGTCTGGGACATCGAGGAGGATCTCTCCAGGTTTTTCGGCGACCTCCTCGCCCATCGCCTCGTATCCGAGAGCAAGGCCTTCGCGTCCTGGCAGCGCGAGGCCGCGACGCGTCTCGCGGAGAACCTGGTGGAGTACTGGACCGAGGAGCAGCCGCTCCTCGCGCGGCCGGCCGACGTGGAGAAGTTCTGCCGCGGCGTCGATACGCTGCGCGACGACGTGGCTCGCCTGGAAAAGCGCATCGGGCGCCTGGAGAGCAAGCACTGAGCCCGTATTCGGGTCGCGCCGGGCAATTCTGGTAAATTGGCCGCTTTGCTCGGCGTTGTCTCTCGCCTTTGCTCCGCCTCGCGAAGATACTCCGGATAACCCTGCGCTTCGGCCTTGACGAGTTCGCGCTCGCTTCGGGGAGCAGGCTCGGCCGCGCGCTGAACGCACTGTTTTTTTTTCGTGCGCTGCGCGAGCCCCGCGGCGTGCGGTTGCGCCGGGCGCTCGAGGCGCTGGGCCCCATCTTCGTCAAGTTCGGACAGGTACTCTCGACGCGCCGCGATCTCGTCCCGGCCGACCTCGCCGACGAGCTGGCGAGGCTTCAGGATCGGGTGCCGCCGTTTCCGGCCGAGCTCGCCCTGGCCGAGGTCGAGCGCGCCTTCGGACGGCCGGTCGCGAAAGTCTTCGAGAAATTCGAGCCGCAGCCGGTGGCGAGCGCGTCGGTCGCCCAAGTGCATCTCGCCGTGCTTCCCGGCGGCACCGAGGCCGCGGTCAAGATCCTGCGGCCGGGGATGCTGCCGGTGATCGTGGAGGATCTCGCGCTGCTGGACGCCGGCGCGGGCCTCGTCGAGCGCTTCTGGGCCGACGGCAAGCGCCTTAAGCCGCATGAAGTCGTGGCGGAATTCGCCCGGCACCTGTTTGACGAGCTCGACCTCATGCGCGAGGCGGCGAACGCGAGCCAGTTGCGCCGCAATTTTCCGGATTCTCCCTTGCTCGTCGTGCCGGAGGTGTACTGGGACTGGTGCTCGAGCACCGTCATGACCATGCAGAGGATGCGCGGCACTCCGGTGAGCCAAGTCGAGGAGCTGCGCCGCCAGGGCGTGGACATTCCAAAGCTCGCGCGCACCGGGGTCGAGATCTTCTTTACCCAGGTGTTCCGCGACGGGTTCTTCCACGCCGACATGCACCCGGGCAACATCCTCGTCACCCCCGAGGGCCGCTATGTCGCGCTCGACTTCGGCATCATGGGCACGCTCACCGAGATCGACAAGCAGTACCTCGCGCAGAATTTCCTCGCTTTCTTCCAGCGCGACTACCGGCGCGTCGCGCAGGCGCACCTCGAGGCCGGCTGGGTGCCCGCCGACACGCGCATCGATGAATTCGAAAGCGCGGTCCGCGCGGTGTGCGAGCCGATTTTCGACCGGCCGCTCAAGGAGATCTCCTTCGGGCGCGTATTGCTGCAGCTGTTCCAGG
>VBDM01000374.1:1752-3988 GCA_005881355.1 Betaproteobacteria bacterium | reverse complement strand
CATCGCTGCGCGCTCGGCCTGCGGGGTGTCCCCGCTTCTCACCGCAGCGGTGATCCCGACCGGCGCGGAGCCCATCTCCTCGGCGATGCGGCGCATCTCGCGACGCGGCTCGGCGAGGTTCTTGTGGATGTCCGCCGACAGCGCCTTGAGGGGCGAGACGTAGACGACGCGCACCTCGTCGGGCAATTCGCCTGTCTCGAGGCTTTCGCGCAGCAGCTGATCGATCGAAGTGAGGAAGGCGGCGAGCGTCTTGCCCGAGCCGGTGGGCGCGGCGATCAGCGTGTGGCTACCTGCGCGGATCGAGCGCCAGCCCTCGAGCTGCGCCTCGGTGGGCGGAAGCACGCGCGTGCCGCCGTCCATGGGCTCGCTGAAGCGCGTTTCCCACCAGCGCTGAAGGATGGGATGGAAGTCTTGCGGAAGCATGCCGGCGCCTACTGTGCAACTATACAGGATCTGGCTTGGAACGTTAAGGTGGGGGCTGTTCAGGATTTTCCAGTGCTCCCGAAGCCTCCCGCACCGCGCCCGCTGACGGAAAATTCTTCGACTACGTTCAGCTTCACCTGCACGACCGGCACGACGACGAGCTGGGCGATGCGGTCCATGGGGTTGATCGTGAACGCCTCTTTCGACCGGTTCCACACCGAGACCATCACCTGCCCCTGGTAGTCGGAGTCGATCAGGCCCACCAAGTTCCCGAGCACGATGCCGTGCTTGTGGCCGAGGCCGGACCGTGGCAGCACCACCGCCGCGAGTCCCGGATCGGCGAGATGAATGGCGATACCGCTGGGAACCAGCTCGGCCGCGCCGGGCACGAGCGTGACCGGCGAATGGATGCAGGCCCGGAGGTCGAAACCCGCCGCCCCGGCCGTGGAATATTGTGGCAGCGCATCGCGCAGCCGCGGGTCGAGGATCTTTACGTCGAGAGTCTTCAAACGAAGAGCCGCCTAGCGCCGTGGCAGCATCTTCGAGATGTGCTCGATCAACTGGCGCGCCAGCACGATCTTCGGCGCGAGCGGCAGCTCGTGCACGCCGTCCTCGTCGAAGAGCGTGAGCGCGTTGGTGTCCTTGCCGAAGGTTTCCTGCGCAAGGTTCGCCGCGAGCAGCGGGATTCTCTTGTTCTTGCGCTTCGCCTGCGCGTTTGCCTTCAAGTCTTCGGTCTCGGCCGCGAAACCGACACAGAACGGCCCTCTAGGGAGAGCGGCGACATCGCCGAGGATATCGGGGTTCGGGGCAAGCTCCACGTTGAGATTGCCGTTGCCACGCTTGATCTTGTGCGGCTTGGGATCGACCGGGTGGTAGTCGGCTACCGCCGCGACCGAGATGAAAACGTCGGCCTGCTTCGCACGCGACATCACCGCCTTGTGCATGTCGCGCGCGGTTATCACGTCCACGCGCTCCACGCCCGCCGGCGCGGCGAGCGCCGTGGCCCCGGACACGAGCGTCACCTCTGCGCCGGCTTCCAGCGCGGCCTGCGCGACCGCGTAGCCCATCTTGCCCGAGCTCTGGTTGGTGACCCCGCGCACCGTGTCGATCGGCTCATAGGTCGGTCCCGCCGTGATCAGCACTTTTTTTTTGGAAAGCGCCTTGGGGCCGAGCGCAGCCCCGACTTCGGCGAATATCTCCGCGGGCTCGAGCATCCGCCCCATGCCACCCTCGCGGTCGGCGTGGTCGCCCTCCGTGGGCCCCAGGATGCCGACGCCGTCGGCGCGCAGGCGCTCGACGTTGCGCCGGGTGGCAGCGTTCTGCCACATCTCGACGTTCATCGCGGGCGCGACCATGAGCGGGCAGCGGCGCGCGAGACACAGCGTCGAGAGGAGATCGTCGGCGAGGCCATTGGCGAGCTTCGCTAGGAAATCGGTCGTTGCGGGAGCGATCACGATGATGTCCCGGTCACGCGACAGCTCGATGTGGCCCATGCTGTCGGGCACGCGCGGGTCCCACATGTCGGTGAAAACGGGCTTGTTGGAGAGCGCCTGCAGCGTCGCCGGCGTGATGAAGCGGCAGGCAGCCTCGGTCATGACGACGCGCACGTCGGCGCCCGCTTTGACGAAAAGGCGCGTGAGCTCGGCCGCTTTGTAGGCCGCGATTCCGCCGGTGATCCCGAGCAGAATCTTCTTTCCTGAAAACCCGGTCATCTCAAATCCGCGTGCCGCGTTAAACCGCAAAACGAGGATTTTAAGCGAATTCCATGGCGATTACCGACTGGCCCCTGCAGGAACGGCCGCGCGAGCGGCTG
>VBDM01000374.1:0-1716 GCA_005881355.1 Betaproteobacteria bacterium | reverse complement strand
TGCTCGGGCGCTTCGGCTCGGTCACCGCACTGTTCGAAGCCGGATCCACGGGGCTCACTGAAACCCCGGGCCTAGGCCGCGCGAAGCTTGCGCAGCTCCGGGCGGCGCTGGAACTCGCACGCCGGGCGCTCAAGGAAGAGCTCGCTTCGCGCGACGCGCTTTCCTCGCCGCGGGCGGTCCGCGATTACCTGCGCCTGGTTCTCGCCGGACGCGAACAGGAGGTCTTCGTGATTCTGCTCCTTGACGCGCAGCATCGCGTGATTGCCAGCGAGGAGCTGTTCCACGGGACGCTCACGCAGACGAGCGTCTATCCGCGCGAAGTGGTGAAATGCGCGCTCAAGCACAACGCCGCCGCCGTGATCTTCGCGCACAACCACCCTTCAGGCGTCGCCGAGCCCAGCCACGCCGACGAGATCCTCACGCGATCGCTGAAAGCCGCGCTCGCGCTCGTCGACATCCAGGTGCTCGACCATTTCATCGTCGCCGGGTCGCGCACCATGTCGTTTGCCGAGCGCGGCCTGCTGTAGTGTATCGCTTGATAGCAGAGCCCCGGTCGCTCTATAATCCGTCCCTTTCGCGCCGGAGCATTCCATGGCACGCGTCTGCCAAGTAACGGGCAAGAAGCCCCAGGTGGGACACCACGTCTCCCACGCCAACAACAAGACCATACGCCGGTTCTACCCGAACCTGCAGTACCGCCGGTTCTGGGTGGAAAGCGAGAAGCGCTGGGTGAGGCTGCGCATTTCCAACGCCGGCGTTCGCATCATCGACAAGAAGGGCATCGACGCGGTGCTCAAAGAGCTGCGCGAGCGCGGCGAGATCTAGCTTCCGGGACGGCGACGACGATGCGCGAGAAGATCAAGCTCGAATCCACGGCCGGAACCGGCCATTTCTACACCACCACGAAGAACAAGCGCACCACGCCCGACAAGATCGAGATGAAGAAGTACGACCCCAGGGCGCGCAAGCACGTCGTCTACAAGGAGGCAAAGATCAAGTAAAGCCTGAGGGCCGCGCCGGTCCGCTTCCGCGCGTTTCGAACCGACGCCGGACGCGCGATTCGACGCTTGGTGAATAAAAAGCCCGCAAACGCGGGCTTTTGCTTGAACGCAGGCTAACGTCGGTATCGACCGACGAGTCAGCTAGGCGCGCCTACTTCGGCTGCGACTTGGCTTCCCCGGTCGTGTCGCGCGGAGCTTCCACAGCGCCGCGCTTGTAGACGATCTTGTTGGTGCCGCCGTCGCAGGTTCCAACGACCCTGCCGTCTTCGGCCGCATCCTTGTCCACGACCGCCAGCGTAAAGACTTTCACGCCGTTGTTCCTGATCTTGGTTTCGATCTCGGTCTTCAGTTCTCCACAGTCCTTTCTTTGCGTTGGCGCTTGCGTTTGCGCTTGCGTTGGCGCTTGCGTTTGCGCTTGCGGTTGCGGTTGTGTTTGCGGTTGCGCCAGAGCCGGAGAAGCCGACAGCGCCAAAGCAACGATCGCCACTAGTGTCCTCATTTCAGATACTCCCTCGTCATTTGAATGGAAAGCACCGCCTGAAACCTTCGTGCATAGGCGCCGGACTCGCCGCACTGTCGCTGAATTCCCGGCTGAACCGGCATCTACTAGGCGCCATTGTCCGTAGTTACGCCGCGGAATCAAGAGATGCCGCCCCGGGCGGGCCGCAAAGTCAGACTCTCCAAAACGGATAAGTAGTTGACGGACAACGGGATT
>VBDM01000026.1 GCA_005881355.1 Betaproteobacteria bacterium | reverse complement strand
AGCTGACGACATAGGTCTTGCCGTCGGCGACGCTCGCATCGTCGGGCGAGAGATCGGTGATGACCTGGATGAGCCGGTGGCTCGTGTCGTAGGCGTAGCGCGTGCGGATCAGCGTCTGCCCGCCGCTCTTGACCGTGCGAAGCTGGGTGAGGTCGTTGCCGGTGTAGTCGAGGAAGGTGGTCTCGCCGCTGGTGTCGCCAACTTGGACGCTGGCGTCGCTGACTTGGGTGATGAGACCCGCTGCGTTGTAGGTGAAGGTCAGGGCGTTGCCGTCCGGATCCGCAACCTGAGTGATGCGCCCACCGTTGGCCGCGTCGTAGCGCTCGGTGACCTGGGTGTCCCCGTCCGTCCAGGTCCAGGTTTGGGTCGCCCCGTCGAAGGCGAGCGTGTCGAAAGCCCCTGAGCCGTCGCTGCTGACGTATATCCCCGGCGTGGCGTTGTAGGTGTAGACCGATTCCGACCCGTCCTCGGCCACCCGGGTGACCGTGCTGCCGGCGGTACTGACCGTCCCGGTGAGGTTGTAGACCTTCCGGTAGACGCCCAGTCGCCAGTTGTCGCCGTTGTCGTCGTTCAACAACCCTTGACTGTTGTACGTCCGAACCAGGCTGATATCGGGCCCGCGCCCGATGACGAGCTCGTCGCGGTTCTGCACCACCAGGTTGCCGGTGGAGGAGTTGACGTAGACCCTTTCTCCGGCGCGGCCCTGATTGGCAGGCCCCAAGGCGCCCTGGGGGCCAAGCACGTTGAGCGAACTGTTGGCGAGACCAAGACCGGCGCCCGAAACGATAGCAACCATGATCTGCCTCCTTACTTATATCGTCTATATATATTTCCGCGTAAACGGGAAATTGTTTAGGGCCCGACCAGCCTCGTTAGGCCCGGACGATCGAAGGGCGCATGCGCCGGCGAGAAACAGGCCGGCCCGGCGCAGGCATCAACGTGGTGGCGCGTCCGTCCGTAGTAGCAACGAAAAACCGCCCAAAGGGGGCTTTTTTTGAGACGATGCGCCGGTGCGTACTGAAGAAGCGGCCTGGATCGGCGACCGGCTGCGCGCCCTCGACCTAGAGCACCGTGCCGTTGCGCCAGGCGGTTCATTCGTCGTGCTCAACCTCGGCAGCGGCTCGAGGCGGTTTCGCGAGGTCTCCAAGCCCTATATCGACGCCGGCATCTTCGATCCGCTGAGGCGCCGCGGCGCCACGGTGGTGCATGCCGACCTGAAGCGGGAGGACGGCGTCGACGTGAGCGGCGACCTGTTCGATCCGGGGATCCAGGCGCGGCTGCGGGCGCTGCGGCCCGACGTGGTCCTCGTCTGCAATATCCTCGAGCATCTCGATGCCGGCCTGCGTCGGCGGTTCCCCGCGGTGCTCGACTCGCTGCTTCCCGCCGGCGCGGTCCTCGTGGTCACCGTGCCGTATTCCTACCCCTATCACGCCGATCCGATCGACACCCTGTACCGGCCCGGTCCGGAGGAGATCT
Source organism: Betaproteobacteria bacterium (assembly GCA_005881355.1). Lineage (GTDB taxonomy): Bacteria > Pseudomonadota > Gammaproteobacteria > Burkholderiales > SG8-39 > VBDM01. The sequence continues at coordinate 7,428 of VBDM01000026.1, read as the reverse complement.
GCCGGCTGTTTCCGGGGTACGAAGTCGTTGCCGCCGCGGTCGTGAAAAGCTCGAGCTACGGGGCGGAATTCGTCCAGGGCGGGCCGCTGCGCATGGCGCGCAAGCTCATCCGGCTGCTGTTTCCGTTCGTGCGCCCGAAGCGCTGGCTCTCGCACGCGCATCGCATGCTCTGGCTGTTCCGCCCCTACCTCCTGGCCGGCGTGGTGCTGCGCAAGCCGACGACGACATACGACCGCAGGTCTTAAGTCACCCCACCCACTTCCGCGCGTTGCGGAAGATGCGCATCCACGGGCCGTCTTCGCTCCAGCCCTCCGGATGCCAGGACTGCTGCACCGTCCGGAAAACACGCTCCGGGTGCGGCATCAATACGGTGAAGCGTCCGTCCGCGGTGGTGAGTCCTGTGATGCCTTCCGGCGACCCGTTCGGGTTGAGCGGATAAATCTCCGTCGGCGCGCCGCGGTTGTCGACGAAGCGCAGCGCGACGATCGCCCGCGATTTTGCCGGCGTCGAATCGAACAGCGCGCGGCCCTCGCCGTGCGCGGTGGCGATCGCCATGCGGCTGCCGGCCATGCCGGAGAAAAAAAGCGAAGGACTCGGCATGACCTCCACCATCACGAAGCGCGCCTCGAATTGCTCGGACCGGTTGGTGACGAAGCGCGGCCAGTGTTCGGCGCCGGGGATCAGCGCGCGCAGGTTGCTCATCATCTGGCAGCCGTTGCAGGCGCCGAGCGCGAACGTGTCGCCGCGTGCGAAGAAAGCGCTGAACTCGTCCCTCGCGCGGGGGTTGAACAGGATGGCCTTCGCCCAGCCCGCGCCGGCCCCGAGCACGTCGCCGTACGAAAACCCGCCCCCGGCGGCGAAGCCCTTGAAGCCGGCGAGCGAGACTCGGCCCGCGACGAGGTCGCTCATGTGCACATCGTGTGCGTCGAATCCGGCGCGGTCGAACGCCGCCGCCATCTCGACCTGACCGTTGACCCCCTGCTCGCGCAGGACGGCGATCTTCGGCCGCGCGCCCTTTGCAATGAACGGGGCGGCGATGTCCTCGCCCTGATCGAAGGTCAATGCCGCCGACAACCCCGGATCATCCCGGTCGAGGATGCGGTCGAACTCTTCCCTGGCGCAAGCCGGGTCGTCGCGCAGTTGCTGCATCCGGAAGCTCACCTCCGACCAGGCGCGCTCGAGCTCTACGCGCGGCGCGGAGAACACGGGCTTCGCGTTGCGCACCAGACGCACCTCGTCGCGGGAATTCGGGCTCCCGATCACGTACGCCGGCAGGCCTGCAAGGCGTTCGAGCACCTTGCGGCGATCGGAAGCGCGGATCTGGACCACCGCGCCAAGCTCCTCTGCAAATAGAGCCGCGAGCACCCGCTCGAGGTCCCGCCCATACATCAGCTCGGGCCGGCGCTCGCTGCCGTCCACGTCGTGGGCGGCCTCGTCGTAGGCAAGCATGTCCAGATTGATCGTCACTCCGACATGGCCGGCGAAAGCCATTTCGCACGCCGTGGCGAACAGTCCGCCGTCGGAGCGATCGTGGTAGGCGAGAAGCAGGCGATCGCGGTTCAAGGCCTGGATCGCGGCGAAAAAATCCGCGAGCGATTTCGGCTCGTCCAGGTCCGGCGCTTCATCGCCGCATTGCCCGAATACTTGCGCGAGAACGGAGCCGCCCAGACGGTTGCGTCCGCGCCCGAGGTCCACGAGGATCAATTCGGTCTCCCCGCAGTCGGTCCTCAACTGCGGCGTAAGCGCCCGGCGCGCGTCCTCGCAGCGGGCGAACGCCGAGACGACGAGCGACAGGGGGGCGAGCACTTCTTTGGGCCTTCCGCCCTCGTCCCAGGCGGTGCGCATCGACAGCGAATCCTTGCCCACCGGAATGCTGATTCCCAGCGCGGGGCAGAGATCGAGGGCCACCGCGCGCACCGTGTCGAACAAGGCCGCGTCTTCGTTCGCGTGACCCGCGGCAGCCATCCAGTTCGCCGAGAGTTTCACGCGAGCGAGCTCCCCGACCGGAGCTGCGGCGAGATTGGTGAGCGCCTCCCCTACCGCCATGCGGCCCGAGGCTTCCGGGCTGATGAGCGCGAGCGGCGGGCGCTCACCCATCGCGAACGCCTCCCCGGCGTACTCCTTGAAGCTCATCAAGGTCACGGCGCAGTCAGCGACCGGCACCTGCCACGGTCCGACGAAGGGATCCCGCGAGCACAATCCCCCGACGGTGCGGTCGCCTATGCTCACGAGAAAGGTCTTGCGCGCGACGGTGGGATGCCGCAAGACCCGATAGCAGCTTTCCTGGAGCGCCACGTCTTGAAGCGCGAGCGGGACAAGCTGCGGGCGGCGGCGCCGGACCTCGCGCGTCATGCGCGGCGGCTTGCCGAGCAGCACCGAGAGCTCCATCTCGACCGGCTTGTTGAGGAAATGTCGGTCCTCGACGATCAAGCGTCCGTCGTCGGTGACGGTGCCCACGACGGCCAGCGGGCAGCGCTCGCGCTCGCAGATCGACCTGAACAGCTCGATGCGATCGGCGGCCACCGCGAGCACGAAGCGCTCCTGGGCCTCGTTGCACCAGATCTCGCGCGGCGTCATGCCGGGTTCCTCGTTGGGCGCGGCGCGCAGATCGATCCTCGCGCCCCGCCCGGCGGCGTGGACGAGCTCCGGCAGCGCGTTCGACAGGCCGCCTGCGCCCACGTCGTGGATCGAAAGCACCGGATTGTCGGCGCCGAGCCGCCAGCACCGGTCGATGACCTCCTGCGCGCGCCGCTGCATCTCGGCGTTGCCGCGCTGCACCGAATCGAAATCGAGGTCTTCGGGATTCGCGCCCGTGTCCAGGCTCGATGCCGCGCCCCCGCCCATCCCGATCAGCATCCCCGGACCGCCGAGCTGGATGAGCAAGGCTCCCGGCGCGAGCTCGTCTTTGAATGCGTGCGCCGCGTTGATATTGCCGATTCCCCCGGCAAGCATGATCGGCTTGTGGTAACCGCGGGTGATGCCGTCGGCATCCATCTCGAAGGCGCGGAAATAGCCGGCGAGGTTGGGGCGGCCGAATTCGTTGTTGAACGAAGCCGCGCCGATCGGCCCCTCCAGCATGATTGTCAGGGCCGAAGCGATCCGATCGGGCTTGGCCGGGGCCGTTTCCCACGGTTGCTCAAAACCCGGAATGCGCAGATGCGACACCGAGAAACCGCACAATCCCGCCTTGGGCTTCGCGCCGCGGCCGGTGGCGGCTTCGTCGCGGATCTCGCCGCCCGAGCCGGTCGCCGCCCCTGGAAACGGCGAGATCGCGGTGGGATGATTGTGAGTCTCGCACTTCATCACCGTGTGCGTGAGCTCGTCCCGGTAGCGGTAGCGCCCGCCCGATTCCGGGTAGAACCGCGAGATCGGCGCCCCTTCCATGACTGCGGCATTGTCGGCGTAGGCGACTACGGTTCCGCGGGGACTGCGCGCGTGCGTCGTCTTGATCATGCCGAAAAGTGTTTCTTCCCGTGGAATGCCGTCGATGACCCAGGAGGCGTTGAATATCTTGTGCCGGCAATGCTCCGAGTTCGCCTGCGCGAACATCGTGAGCTCCACGTCGGTGGGATCGCGGGCGATGCCGCGGTAGTGCGCCAGGAGATAGTCGATTTCGTCGGGCGCCAGAGCCAGCCCCAGCGCGGTGTTGGCGTCTTCCAGCGCCGCGCGACCGCGCGCGAGGACGTCCACCACCGCGAACGGCTTCGGATCGTGATGCCTGAACAGCGCGTCCGCTTCATCGAGCGAACCGAGCACCGTTTCGGTCATGCGGTCGTGAACGAGCCCCAGGATCCGTCCGCGGTCGAGCGCAGGATCGTCCGAGAAAAACCACGCAGTGCCCCGCTCGATGCGCCGGACGGCGTCGAGGCCGCATCGGCGCGCGATATCGCTCGCCTTGGAGGACCACGGCGAAATCGTCCCCAGGCGCGGTACTACAAGCAGCACGCGACCGCCGTGCGCGGGTGCGGGTTCCCCGTAATGAAGCAATTGGTCGAGCACACGGGTCTCGCCCGCGTCGAGCGCCCGCGAGGTTTCGACAAAATGCCAGTGCTCGGCGGCGGTGGCCCGGACCGGGCTGCCGATCGCTGTGAGGCGGGAGTTGAGCTTGTCGAGCCGGAACGCGGAAACGGCGCGGCTGCCGCGCAGCTTGAGGATCAACGACATGGGGCGTGCCGGTAAAGAGCAATTATACCGGAAGCCCCCGGGCGAATTTAGAACGGGTTTACAAAATGAGGGAACACCTCCCCCTAATCAGGCCGTTTCAATGATCTTGAAACGGCCTGAAGTCACCTCCGACAGCAGGTGCGGCGGTCCTATCGAGCGGTGCGCGAGACGAAGCGGGAGTCGCCCGCCATACAAGGATCCGCATTACTGGGTAGTGGTCCCTAAGACCACTACTCATTACTAGGGGACCACGAACAGGATCACCACGTGGCCGGCGGTGACGATGCCGTTTTGATTATTCACAAACTGCGGGGTCACCACCGTAACCACCGTGACATTCTCGCCGCCTGCTTGGGACAGGCACCCGGCGGGCCCTTGGCCCGGCAAGCTAAGGCCTTCCAAGCTCGCCGCCGTCGTGCCGTTCACATTGAAGGGGGAGAGGGTCGTGGTGAAATTCGCAGCATTTCCCCTGCATTGCCCTGCGAAAACAAAAGTGGCATCCGTCGAATTGACTTGCACTATTGTCACCGAGCCCACAAGCGCGGGACCGGATAGGCCGGCTTGCCCCTCTGCCGCCAGGCTGAGCAGCAGCACCGCGAGCGCGGGTTGAATGACTCGCGACAGCCACGTAAGAGGCTTCTTGGCCGGGGCGGGGGACTGATCCTGTCTTTTCAGGTCGTCGGCCAGCTTTCTCCGGCGGGCTTCTTCGGACTCGCGCGCTTTCCTGTGCATGTCGTCGGACTCAAAGCACATAAGGACTCCTTTCCGTGGTGAACGGTGAGGAAACCTCCCCTAGTTACGCATTGAAGTCGACCAACGTTACGCTTGGCTTCCCGCTTCAATAGCGCGTTTGGACTATCGCAAGTGGGAGCAGGGCGTAGCTTCCGGAGTGAAACTCGATTAGCAGATTGTTGAAAAAGGGGGCACGCCCTGGGCGTGCCCCCTTAATCCCAAATTGGAAGCCGCAGAAGAACGCACGCCAGAAGCTCGTCTCTTCTTGACGCCGAGCAGGCGTGGGGTTACTTATTTACGGAGGATACTTACCAACCCCCTAGTGTTTTAGGGGCGCTCCGGCTGCGTTCGATGCGGCGTGCGCACCAGCGGTGTCGATTGCCTCGAGCACGGCAACGGCGCTCGGGTAGCGCCACGCCGGATCCTTGGCGAGCATTGCGTCGACCAGTTCCTGGCAATGGGCAAGCTCCGCGGGCAGCCGCGGAGGCGGCGCGTCGACGATCTGCCGGGTCAGCTCGTCGACGGAATCGCCCGTGTAGGGCCGATGGCCCGTGAGCGTTTCGAAAAATATCACGCCGAGGGCGTAAAGATCCGAGCGTCGGTCGACTTTCGCGCCTGTTGCGTGTTCCGGCGATTGATAATAAAGGGACCTCAAGGGTACCGCGCGCGCTACGCTCACGTCACTCGTCTCGTCCCTAGCCTCCTCGAAGCCGGAGAGCGCGATTTCGCCGTTTTCGCGCACCATGAAATTTTCCGGTCTTAGGTCACGGTGAACGATTCCCTGGCGATGGACTTCGGCCAGCGCGGTTGCCGCCTGCGCGAGCAGCGACAGCGCCTGACGAGGGGGAAGCGGACCCCTGACCACATCTCTTAGGCAACCGCCCGGAAAATATTCCATGACGATGTAGGCGAGGTCCTCGGCGAAGCCGTGGTCGAGAATCGCCGCGATGTTCGGGTGATGGAAGCGGCCGACCATTGCCGCTTCCTGCACAAATCGCTGCAAAGGCCGTTGCTCCTCCCCCGGGCGGCTGTGCCGTATCTTGATCGCCACCTTCTTCCCGTCCAGATCGCGCTCGGCCAGGTACATGGCCGTCCCGTCCGCGTCGCCGAGCTTGCCGATGACGCTGTAGTTCTTGATGCGCAAGGGAGCGGATGCGCTGGGTTGGCTCTGATCGGACATCAAAGCCTCCAGCGTCTCGCGCAGCGCGGCTTTCGCGGCGATTGCCGCACCTTCTGCGTTGCCGGCGAGCGCCTCTTGCAGCAGTTCGGACAGATTGCCTGTCCCGCGGTCCGTCGTTGCAGCGAGATTCTTGAGGCCGGTGACTTCGTAGACGAGCACCGGCTTGGTTCGGCCGCGCAGATGCACGACTCGATGTGCGCCGTGAACCACTGCGTCCCCGGCGGCGTTGATCGTCGCCTCGCTCGCCACGACCGGCCAGCCCAGTTCCTTCGTCTGCCCCTCCAGACGCGAGGCGATGTTGACCGTGTCGCCGATGGCCGTGAAGTCCTCCTGTCCGGGCGCACCGACCCGACACAGGGTCACCTCGCCGGTATGGATGCCGACGCCGATTGCGAATTCCGGCAGCCCGCGGTCGGAGTACTGCGCGTGCATCCAATTGCGAAAGTGATGGGCGATTATCGACAGGCCGAGGCCAGTTTGAATGGCGCGAAGCGCCTGGTGTTCCCGAGGATTGTCATCGGTGTGCGGAAACACCGCCATGATGCCGTCGCCGATGAATTTCACAACCCTGCCGCCGGCCGCGATGATCGGCTCGCAGGCGCGCTGAAAGTAGGTATTGAGCAGCGCCGCGATCTCCGCCACGGAAAGGCGCTCCGAGAGAGTGGTGAAGCTGCGGATATCGGTAAACAACACGGTGGCTTCGACGATGGAGTTCCCCGCGCCGGGCAGGGCGACTTCCTCCAGCGCCGTGTGTTCCGCCTCTCCGGTGAGGCGGCTGCGGAACCGCCGCCGCAACCGGTCGCTGCCGACGATCAACTGCTGTGCCAGGGCCTCCCGCGAGACATCGAGCTTTTTCAACCTGACCGCGACTGCCTCGATCAGCTCGGCGCGGGTGACCGGCTTGGTCAAGTAATCGTCAGCTCCGAGATTCATCCCCTTGCGCACATCAGCGCGTTCGTCGCGAGCCGTGAGAAAGATGAACGGGGTCGAGGCGAGCGCCGGTATCCGGCGCAGCCGCTCCACGACCGCGTAACCGTCCAAATCCGGCATGTTCACGTCGCACAGAACCAAGTCGGGCGGTTCGTCGCTGGCGATCTCAAGCCCGGCGCGGCCGTTCTCGGCCTCCTTGACGCGGTAGCCTTCGGCCTTGAGGGTCAACGCGAGCCCCCTCCGGATGCCGGGATCATCGTCGATGACCAAAATCTTCGTCTTCACAGACGATCTGAGATATTTGTGACGTGGAACACGATTGAGCGCATTATCCTGAAACTTACCCCAATAGGACAGTCAAGAATAGTCAAACCCGTTCCGGACGACCCCGCCCGGGGGAAGGGGGTGAGGGAGGGGGATCA
>VBDM01000372.1 GCA_005881355.1 Betaproteobacteria bacterium | reverse complement strand
CGCCGCGGTATCGGTGGTAAAAAAAGGATTGCCCGTCCCCGCGGCGAAAATCACGATCTTGCCTTCCTCGAGGTAGCGGATCGCCTTGTTGCGGATGTAAGGCTCCACCACCTGCTCGATATTGAGCGCCGACTGCACTCGCGCGTTCAAGCCGGCCCGCCGCATGGCGTCCTGAAGCGCCAGCGCGTTCATTATGGTAGCCAGCATGCCGATGTAATCGGCGGTGGCGCGGTCCATTCCCGCCGCGCCCGGCGCCACGCGATCTCCAAGCCGAGCGCCGCGACTTGGGCGACCTCGCCCACGATGCGCTCGATTCTCGAGCGATTGATCCCAAAGTAATCATCCCCCATCAACGCTTCGCCGCTCAATTTCAGCAGTATCCGCTTGTATTTGGGTGTTGCGGCCATTTCAGCCTGGCTGGTCTTCATCCTTTGGCCATGCTCACATGTGCCATCACCTCAGCGGCGAAGTCGCTCGACCTCTTCTCGATGCCCTCGCCGACGACATAGAGGACAAATCGCGATACCGACGCGCCCTTTGCCTTGAGTACGGCTTCGACACTTTGTTTCTCGTCACGCACAAAACCTTGTCCGAGCAACGTCACTTGCTTCAGGAATTTCTGCACCCCACCTTCGATCATTTTTTCCGCGATATTGGCAGGTTTGCCCGAGTTGGCCGCGGTCGCGACCGCTATATCGCGTTCCTTCTTGATCAAATCGGCTGGCACCCCGTCCTTGGACAGAGCGATAGGCTTGGCCCAGGAAATATGCATCGCCAGATCGCGCGCAAACTGGTCGTCACCGCCGGAAATGTCCACAAGCACCCCGATCTTTGCCCCGCCGTGAACATAGTGCGACAAGCGCCCCTTCGCCTCGATCCTCGCGAAACGGCGGATCGACATGTTTTCGCCGATCCGCCCCACCAGCGCCTTGCGCGCCTCCTCGACTGTGGAAGCGCCGAGCCGCAGCGCAGCGAGCGCCGTGACATCGGCGGGGTTCTTTTTTTCGACCAATTCAGCCAGCGCCGCCGCGAGCTTCAAGAACTCCTCGTTCTTGGCTACGAAATCGGTTTCGCAGTTGACTTCCACGATCGCACCGGTCTTCGCGTCGGAGGCCACGTGAACCGCGACGACGCCCTCGGCCGCGGTGCGCGTCGCGGCCTTGGACGCCTTGTTGCCGAGCCTGACGCGCAGGAGTTCCTCGGCCTTGGCGGGATCCCCGGACGCTTCGACGAGCGCCTTCTTGCACTCCATCATCGGCGCATCGGTCTTGTCGCGCAGTTCCCTCACCATGCTTGCGGTGATTTCCGCCATTCCCGATATACCCCGCTCATTTCGAAAGTTTAAAAAAAAAGGGCTGCCGCCCCTTTTTTCCGCGTGCACCGCCGATCATTCCGCTTTCGCGCCGGTCTCTTCGACCTCGACGAACTCGTCCGAGGCTGCACCGACGATCTCCTGTACGACCTGGTTACGGCCCTCCAGGACGGCGTCGGCGATTCCGCGCGCATACAGCCGAATCGCCCGGCTGGAATCGTCGTTGCCCGGGATCACGTAGGCGATCCCGTCGGGAGAATGATTGGTGTCCACCACGCCGATCACGGGAATGCCGAGCTTCTTCGCCTCGGCGACCGCCCCCTTCTGGTAACCGACGTCGATTACGAAAAGCGCGTCGGGCCTGCTGTCCAGCTCCTTGATACCTCCGAGGCTGCGCTGCAGCTTGGCGAGCTCGCGCTGGAAGTGCAGCCCCTCCTTTTTCGGCAGCTTGTCGAGGCTGCCGTCCTGAATCATCGCTTCCATATCCTTCAGCCGCTTGATCGACTGCCGCACCGTCTTGAAGTTGGTGAGCATCCCGCCGAGCCATCGATGATCGACGTACGGGGCGGCGCAGCGCTCGGCTTCCTCGCGGACAATCTCACGCGCCTGGCGTTTGGTGCCGACGAACAGCACGCGGCCTTTGTTGGAGGAGAGCTGGCGCACGAATTTCATCGCCTCCTGGTACATCACCATGGTCTTTTCGAGATTGATGATGTGGATCTTGTTGCGGTGGCCGAAGATGAAAGGCGCCATCTTCGGATTCCAGTAGCGGGTCTGGTGGCCGAAATGCACGCCCGCTTCGAGCATTTGGCGCATCGTGGTCGACATGGTGACTCCGGTTAGGGTTGATTCTCAGCCGCCCGGCCCCATCACCCGAGATTGCGGGCACCCTAACGGCGAGGCGGCAAAAATTTAGGCGAGGTCAAGCCCGGCTAGATATTAGAATGGTAGCACGCGCATTGAAATCGACGCAAGTTTTTCCTGTGCAAACAGAGTATTACTCCATCCTGGTCGCGCCCGTCCAGCGCTGGCTCGGCGAGCCTTGCTGGGGACGGGTCCTTGACATATCCTTCGCACTTTTTTCGTAGCGGCATGGCGATAAACCTGAAGACCGCCGA
>VBDM01000370.1 GCA_005881355.1 Betaproteobacteria bacterium | reverse complement strand
CCGCCCTTGCCGAGCAGAGTGAATCGGCTCGGGTCCTTGAGCTTCACGTCCGCGGGAGGCTTCAATTGCGCCGCTTTTTCGGCGAGCTGACCGTAGGAGAGCTTCCTGCCGCTCTTGTGGATCACTATGCCCTTTTCGGTCCGGCAGTCGGCGGCGTCGACTTTCCAGGTTTCCGCCGCCGCGGCGATCAGCATCGCGCGCGCGGCCGCGCCCGCCTTGCGCATCGGCTCCCAGTGCCCGCGCACCGAGGTGGAGCCGCCCGTCGCCTGCATGCCGAAGATCGGGTTGGCGAACGCCTGATCGACCCCGGCCTGCTCGACCCGCACCCGCGACCAGTCGGCGTCCAGCTCCTCGGCGACGAGCATGGGAATCGCGGTGTGCACGCCCTGGCCCATCTCCGAGAGGCCGCACACCACGGTGATCTCGTTGTTCGGCGCGATGCGCAGATAGGCGCTCATCCGCGCTTCCTTCCCGGCGCCTTGAGCGAGTCGGGCCGCGCCGGGCAAGGTGAAGCCGATGACGAGGCCTCCGCCCGCCATCGCGGAGATCTTGAGGAACTCGCGGCGCGAAGCATTCATTGGTTTGGCGTGCATGATCATGCTCCTTTCACGCCCGCGGCCGCGTCCTTGATCGCGGCGCGAATCTGGTTGTAGGTTCCGCAGCGGCAGATGTTGCCGCTCATCGCTGCGTCGATGTCCGCGTCGCTCGGCGCGCGGTTCTTGGCGAGAAGCGCGGCTGCGCTCATGATCTGGCCCGACTGGCAGTAGCCGCACTGCGGCACGTCGTTCTTGATCCACGCCGCCTGCACCGCCTTGCCGGCCCGCGTGGCGCCGATCGCTTCTATGGTGGTGACCTTCTTGCCTCTCGCCGCGGACGCTGGCGTCACGCAGGAGCGCACGGGCTCCCCGTCTAGGTGCACCGTGCAGGCGCCGCACTGAGCGATTCCGCAGCCGAACTTGGTGCCGGTGAGATGCAGCGAGTCGCGCAGCACCCACAAGAGGGGCGTGTCGGGCGCGGCGTCGGCCTTGAGGGTCTTGCCGTTGATCGAGAGCGATATCATGGTTCTCCTTCCTCCCGCGGCCGCGGGAGCGCGATGGTGATGGGTGCGACGCGCGAGCCTGGATGCTCGCGCGCTCCGGCCCGGCTCCTTCGCCGGGCTCGGGTCAAATTATGACCTCGACGCCGGATGTCCGCCAGTGCTGCGGCATGCCGGCGTCATGCCAGCGCTTGACCCGGCCCGCCCGGGGAGTGCATGATTTGCCGCAATCTCTGAAGGAAGGGAAACAAAATGAAGAAGCAGCCTTTGAAGCTGCTGTTCGCACTGGCGGCGGCATTAGCCGGCACGTTCGCCCAGGCCGAGCCCTCGCGCTTGTTCTCGCAGGAATTGGGCGAGGTGACAAAGGACATCTCCGTGGACCTGGACTACAACAGCACGGCGACCGGGGCGAGCAGCGTGGGTCTCGCCGCGGGTCTGCGCATCGGCGCGTTCGGCGGCGAGGTGCTGGTGAATACCAAAAACGCCCTCGATCTGGCTAGCTCGGGGTTTGATACGGCGGGCGTCGGCTACAAGATGGTCGCGGCGCCGCACCTCGCGGTCTACGGCATCCTCAGCTACAACAAGATTGACAACCCGGGCCCGGGGCCCAACCCCCCCGCCACGACCAACTGGGCCATCGGGGCGGCTTACACCATGCGCCAGGGCACCAACCTGATCCTGACCGTCAATCCCGAGCTCGTAAGCGACGACCGCGGCGCCAACGGCCGCGGCAACCAGAACACGCTGTTCGTCAAGGCGGGCGCCGGCTATGTCCTCCCGTACCAGAAATACGGCAAGATCACGCTGATCGGCGAAGTCATCGCCGAGAACAGCGATTTTCTCGATACCGTCTTCAACCTCGGCGTGCGGTGGGAGCCGCGCAGGAGCATCACCCTGGATGCCGTGGTGGTCAACAACCGCGGCAACCTAGGCGGCTCGCAGACCGGCATCCCGGGAGCCCTACGCCTCAACATCGCGTACTAAGCAAAGCTCTTCCTGCCGAGAAACCCGGGGCTCAACAACGTCTCGCGGCCGCTGGCGTTCCAGCTTTCGCCGGCAGCGATCGGGTCCGTTTAAGCGACCAGATTTGCCAGCGTTCCTTGCCTGTGAATATCGGGATCGAATCCTCCAATTCTCCCGGCTTGAGCCCGAAGGGGCGACCGCGCTCGCCGTCGTCGAAGTAGAAAAACCCCGCGAGCCTGCCTTCGGGCCGCAACAGCCGCGATACGCGCGGCGCGTAGCGTGGCCAAAGCAGACGCGGGAGCGCGCACAGGAACGCGCGCTCGTAGACGAGGTCGAACGGCCCGCCCGGATCGAACCTGAAGAAATCCTCCCGGCGCACGAGTTGCGCCAGCGGGCCGAGAATCCGCTGCGCCCGCTCCACCGCAGCCGGCGCGAAATCGATGGCGAGCACGTCGTGCCCCGCCTCGGCGAAGGCGCGCACCTCATAGCCCGAGCCGCAGCCCGGAATGAGAACGCGCTGCCCGCGCGGCTCGGTTTTCAGGAACTCATGCAGCGCCGCCGGTACACGACCCGCGTCCCAGGGCGTGAAGCCTTCGCGGAAGCGCTTTTCCCAGAATTCGGGTTGCGCCGCGTCCTCGCGCGGCATCGGGTCAACCCTTCACGCAGACTATTTGCTTCAGCGTGTGAACGACCTCCACGAGATCGGTCTGATCGGCCATCACCTGCTCGATGTCCTTGTAAGCCCCCGGGATCTCGTCGAGCACCCCCTTGTCTTTGCGGCATTCGACGCCCTGAGTCTGCGCGACGAGGTCCGCGCGCGAGAAGCGGCGCTTGGCTTCGTTTCGGCTCATGCGGCGGCCGGCCCCGTGGGCGCACGAGCAGAACGACTCCGGGTTGCCTTTGCCGCGCACGATGTAGGAGCGCGCCCCCATGCTGCCCGGGATGATGCCCAATTCGCCTTTGCGCGCGCTGATCGCGCCCTTGCGCGTGACGTAGACGCGCTCGCCGAGGTGCTTCTCCTGCTGGACGTAGTTGTGGTGGCAGTTGATCGCCTCGTTCGTCGCATCGAATTCCGGGAGCTCGCGGCGCAGCGCGCCGAGGATGAGCTGCATCATCTCGCGCCGGTTTGCGAACGCGTAGTCCTGCGCCCAGCCCACCGCCTCGACATAATCGTCGAAGAGCTCCGAGCCCTCGCCGAGCCAGGCGAGATCGCGGTCGGGAAGGTGGACGTCGCGCTTCTGCGCCTCCCCGCGCGCCGCGGCGATGAAATACCGGCCGATGCAGTTGCCGATGCCGCGGCTGCCCGAGTGCAGCATCACCCACAGGTGAGCGCTCTCGTCGAGGCAGAGCTCGATGAAGTGATTGCCGCCGCCCAGCGAACCCATCTGCCGCACCCATTTCTTCTCGTGATCGCGCTGCATCTTCGCGATCTTGGGGTGCCGGCGCACGATTTCCGCAAGGCGCCGCGCGAGCGGCGTGCAGGCTTCGCGGCGCGCTCCTGCCTCGCCATGCTCGTCGAACCCGACGGGAACCGCCCGCTCGACCGCCGCGCGCACGCGCGCCAGGCTGTCGGGAAGCCGCTCGGCGGTGAGCGAAAGCCGCACGGCGTTCATCCCGCATCCGATATCCACCCCCACCGCCGCGGGAATGATCGCGCCCCGGGTGGGAATGACCGAGCCCACGGTCGCGCCGATTCCGGCATGCACGTCGGGCATCGCCGCGACGTGGCCGAACACGATCGGCAGCTGCGCAACGTTGGCGAGCTGCTGCCGCGCATGCGGCTCGACGTCTTCGGTGAATACTTTCACCGGGACGCGGCCGCCTTCGATGATCTGCCTTACGGGCATTTCGCGAGGGCCGGGGGAAACTCGACTATTCTACCGATCTGCGGCAGGCGTCCCGGTTCTCGGGACCGGGAAGCCGTAACATCTTGTTGCAAAAACGGGTCGAGGGAAATGGAGGAGTTACATTTGTCTGCTGTAATCGCGGGGCGCATTCTGCGGGGCATGTGCTCGTCTCCGCTTTTGGAAAATCGACAACAATGGAAATGAGGCATCCGTTAATCGGGAAACCGGCGATCGCCCGCAGTCCGTGGCGCCTCGCCTGGATTGGGGTCGCAGCGCTGGTGCTCGCCGCCGGAGGAGCGACCGTGTTCTTCCTGCAGCCGAGCGACGCCCAGCAGCGGCCGGCGAACCGGCGCGGGTTCGATCCCACGCGCCCGACCCCGGTCGTCGCGGCCGCGGCGCGGAGCGGCGCTATCAACATCTATCTGAACGGCCTCGGCACGGTGACGCCGCTCAAGACCGTGACCGTCAGGAGCCGGGTGGACGGCGAGCTGGTCAAGGTCTCGTTCAGGGAAGGACAGGTCGTGACGGAGGGGGATCTCCTCGCCGAGATCGACCCGCGCCCCTACCAGGCTCAACTCACCCAGTTCGAGGTACCGCACGCTCTATGCCCAGGACTCGATCGCCAAGCAGCAGGTGGACACGCAGGAGGCGCTGGTCCGCCAGTACGAAGGCACGGTCAAGTTCGACCAGGGACAGATCGACAACGCCAGGCTGCAGTTGACCTACTCGCGCATCACCGCCCCGAGCAGCGGGCGCTTGGGCCTGCGCCTGGTCGACGCGGGCAACATCGTCCGCGCGGGCGACGCGAACGGCCTCGTGGTGATCACGCAGCTGCAGCCGATCACGGTGATCTTCACGATCCCGCAAGACAGCCTCCCGGGCCTGATGCAGCGGCTGCGCTCGGGCGAAAAGCTGCCGGTCGACGCCTACGACCGCGAGCAGAAGAAGAAGCTCGCGGCGGGCACGTTGCTGAGCGTCGACAACCAGATCGACCCCGCGACGGGCACGATCAGGCTCAAGGCGCAGTTTCCGAACGGGGACGGCAATCTCTTCCCCAACCAGTTCGTCAACGTGCGCATGCTGCTCGATACCCGGCGCGAGGCGACGCTCGTGCCGAACGCGGCGGTCGTGCGCGGCGGGCAGGGTACTTTCGTCTACGTCATCAACGAGGACCGGACGGTGGCGCTGCGCAAGGTGGTCGCCGGCATGGCCGAGGGCGACAGCGTGTCGGTCGAGTCCGGCCTCGCGCCCGGAGAGCTGGTCGTCGTCGAAGGCAGCGACCGCCTGCGCGACGGCGCGAAAGTGGAGATCCCCGATCGCGCGGCGAGCGCCGCGCCCGGCGAGGACGGCAAGGCGCCGGGGAAAGGCGAGGGCAAGCGGCGCCGCAAAGAGGGCGCATGAATCCCTCGCGGCTGTTCATCCTGCGGCCGGTGGCGACGTCGCTGCTGATGGCCGCGATCCTGCTCGCCGGAGCGATCGCCTACCGGCTGCTGCCGCTGTCGGCCCTGCCCGAGGTGGACTACCCGACGATCCAGGTCGTCACCTTCTATCCCGGCGCGAGCCCGGACGTGACCACTTCCTCGATCACCGCGCCGCTCGAGCGCCAGTTCGGGCAGATGCCCGGCCTGAAGCAGATGTCCTCCACGAGCTCGGGCGGGGCCTCGGTGATCACGCTGCAGTTCAGCCTGGAGCTGACGCTCGACGTCGCCGAGCAGGAAGTGCAGGCGGCGATCAACGCCGCCTCCAATTTCCTCCCCGCAGACCTGCCCGCTCCGCCCGTCTACAGCAAGGTGAATCCGGCCGACGCGCCTATCCTGACGCTGGGCATCACCTCGAAGACGGTGCCGCTGCCGCAGGTGCAGAACCTCGTCGATACGCGTCTC
>VBDM01000369.1 GCA_005881355.1 Betaproteobacteria bacterium | reverse complement strand
GATGCCCTTTTCGGGCGTGTCGGGCGTATAGACCTCCTCACGGTAGATCGCGAGGATCAGGTCGGCGTCCTGCTCGATCGCTCCGGACTCGCGCAGGTCCGACATGATCGGGCGCCGGGAGCCGGTGCGCTGCTCGACCGCGCGCGAGAGCTGCGACAGCGCCACCACCGGCACTTTCAGCTCCTTGGCGAGAGACTTGAGCGAGCGCGAGATCTCGGAAATCTCGGTGGCGCGGTTCTCGCCCTCGCTCGACGCCTGCATGAGCTGGAGGTAGTCGACCACGATCAGCCCGAGCGTGCCGTACTGGCGGTGCAGCCGCCGCGCGCGCGCGCGCAGCTCGAGCGCGTTCAGCGCGCCCGACTCGTCGACCAGGATCGGCGCGTCGTGGAGCTTGCCCACGGCGGTGGTCAGGCGGTTCCAGTCGTCGTCGGAGAGCCGCCCGGTGCGCAGCTTGTGCTGGTCGAGCCGCCCGATCGAGCCGAGCATGCGCAACGCGAGCTGGCTGCCCGACATTTCCATGCTGAACACCGCCACGGGAAGCTTGTTTTCCACCGCGACGTGCTCGGCCATGTTGAGCGCGAGCGCGGTCTTCCCCATCGAGGGGCGTCCAGCGATGATGATCAGGTCGCCCGGCTGCAGTCCCGAGGTCCACCGGTCGAGATCGGCGAAGCCGGTCGGAACGCCGGTGATGTCCGAGGGGTTGTCCTTGTGGTACAGCAGGTCGATGCGCTCCATGACCTGCGTGAGCAGCGGCTGGATCTCGATGAATCCCTGGCGCGTCCTGGCGCCGGCCTCGGCGATCTGGAAGACCTTGGACTCGGCCTCGTCGAGCAGCTGCCCGACTTCCTTGCCCATGCGGTTCAGGGCGCTGTCGGCGATCTCGGTCGAGACCTCGATGAGCTTCCTCAGGATCGCGCATTCGCGCACGATCTCGGCGTAGCGCCGCACGTTGTGCGCCGAGGGCGTGTTGCCGGCGAGAGCCGCGAGGTAGGCGATCCCGCCGGTCTTGTCCTTGTCCTCGCCCGCCTTGACCGACTCGTCCACCGTGACCACGTCGGCGGGCTTGCCCTTTTCGATCAGGCGGGCGATGTGGCGGAAGATGCGGCGGTGGTCGTCCCGGTAAAAATCCCCTTCGACGACCATGTCGCCGATCTTGTCGAAGGCGCCGTTGTCGATCAGCAGGCCCCCGAGCACCGACTGCTCGGCGTCGATCGAATGCGGCGGAACCCTGAGGTTCAGCAGCTGGGAATCGGCCGGGGCTTGCGTCGCGGGCTGGGCCATGGAAGCTGGTTACAAGCGGTTAGTAGTAAGAGCTTGACTTTACCGCTTCCCACACCAACGCACAAACAAAAAGGCCGCGTGAAAGCGGCCCCTTTTGCATCAACGGCTTGCGCTCGTCACTGCTGCGGGGTTTCCCCTAGCACCGATATCTTGACGTGCACCAGCACGTCGGCGTGCAGCGCGATCGCGATGGCGTGATCGCCCACGGTCTTGAGCGGCCCCTGCGGCAGGCGGATCATCGAGCGCTCGACTTCGAATCCTTGCCCTTTCAGCGCCTCGACGATGTCGAAGGTCGTGACCGAGCCGAATAGGCGCCCGTCGACGCCCGCCTTCTGGGTAATCTGGATCATGAGGCCTTCGAGCTTCGCGCCCTTCTCCCGGGCCGCGGCAAGGGCCTCCGACTGGACGCGCTCGAGGTCCCCGCGCTTTTTCTCGAACTCGGCGAGGTTCTCGGGCGTCGCGCGCTTCGCCTTGCCCTTGGGCAGCAGGTAGTTGCGGGCGAAGCCGTCCTTCACCTTGACCACGTCGCCCAAGGCCCCGAGGTTGACGACCTTCTCCAGGAGAATCACCTGCATCGCGCGCTCCTAGTGCAGATCGGTGTAAGGCAAGAGCGCCAGATAGCGCGCGCGCTTGACCGCGCCCGAAAGCTGGCGCTGGTAGTGGGTGCGCGTGCCGGTGATCCGCGCCGGGATGATCTTGCCGTTCTCGCCGATGAAGTCCTTGAGCAGCTCGACGTCCTTGTAGTCGATCCACTCGATCTTCTCGGCGGTGAAGCGGCAGAACTTGCGCCGCTTGAAGAGCTGCTTCGAGCCCTTCTGGTCGCGCTTGTT
>VBDM01000368.1 GCA_005881355.1 Betaproteobacteria bacterium | reverse complement strand
GCCAGGTCTGGGCGGGCTACGCGCTGGGACTGGACTACTGGCAGACGATGGGGCGGATCGTGCTGCCTCAGGCCTTTCGCAACATGCTGCCGGTGCTCCTCACGCAGACGATCATCCTGTTCCAGGATACCTCGCTCGTATACGTGATCTCCGCCACCGACTTCCTCGGCGCAGCCGCCAAGATCGCGAACCGCGACTACCGCCTGGTCGAGATGTATACCTTCGTCGCGGTGGTGTACTTCGTCATCTCCTACGGCCTGTCGACGCTCGTGAAGCGCCTGCAGGAACGCATCGCCGTCATCCGGTGAGACTCGCATGATCTCGATACAGAACGTCAGCAAGTGGTACGGAAGCTTCCAGGTGCTCACCGGCTGCTCGACCGAGGTGAAAAACGGGGAGGTCGTGGTCGTGTGCGGCCCTTCCGGGAGCGGCAAGTCGACGCTCATCAAGTGCGTGAACGGCCTCGAGCCTTTCCAGAAGGGCGGCATCACGGTCGACGGCATCTCGGTCGGCGACCCGAAGACCGACCTGCCGAGGTTGCGCTCCAGGATCGGCATGGTGTTCCAGAACTTCGAGCTCTTCCCGCACATGACGGTGATGCGCAATCTCACCCTCGCGCAGGTGAAGGTGCTCGGCCGCAGCCTCGATGAGGCGACGCAAAAAGGCCTGAAGCTGCTCGAGCGGGTCGGGCTCGCGGCGCACCGGGACAAGTACCCCGGCCAGCTCTCCGGAGGCCAGCAGCAGCGCGTCGCGATCGCGCGAGCGCTCGCCATGGATCCGATCGCGATGCTGTTCGACGAGCCGACCTCGGCCCTCGATCCCGAGATGATCAACGAGGTGCTCGACGTCATGGTCGAGCTCGCCCGCGAAGGCATGACCATGATGGTGGTCACGCACGAGATGGGCTTTGCGCGCAAGGTCGCGCACCGGGTGATCTTCATGGACCGCGGCGAGATCGTCGAGGACGCGCTGAAGGAGGATTTCTTCGGCAAGCCGCGCTCGGAGCGCGCGCAGCAGTTCCTCTCCAAGATCCTGCATCACTGACCCTCACCCCGGCCCTCTCCCGCCTGCGGGAGAGGGAGGCGAGCGTAGCGAGCGGGTGAGGGCAAGGCCGCAACGCTGCTTCCGCGGTACACTGGCGCCTTTTTGACCGACGGACGGGATATGCCTAACCAAAGCGTCAAGCTGCTGTTCGCCCTGTTCACGCTCTCGGGCTTCACCGGCCTCATCTACGAGTCCGTCTGGTCTCACTACTTCAAGCTGTACCTCGGCGCGGCGGCGTTCGCGCAGTCTTTCGTGCTCGCCGCCTTCATGGGGGGCCTCGCGCTGGGGGCGTGGCTTGCGAGCCGCTGGAGCTCGCGCGTGAAGAACCTGCTCGCCGCGTACGGCTGGATCGAGGCGGCGATCGGTGTCGCCGCGCTCCTCTTCCACGAAGCGTACGTGCTGCTTACGCAAGCTTCGCTCGATCACGTCATCCCGGCGCTCGGCTCCACGGGGGCCGTCGAGATCTTCAAATACACGCTGTGCGCCGTGCTGATCGTGCCGCAGACGGTGCTGCTCGGAATGACTTTCCCGCTCCTCTCCGGCGCGGTGATCCGCCGCGAGCCCGAATCGAGCGGCCATCACCTGGCGATGTTGTACTTCACCAACTCGATCGGCGCCGCGATCGGCGCGCTCGCCGCCGCGTTCTGGCTGCTCGGCTGGCTCGGCATGCCGGGAACGATGCGCCTTGCGGGCGCGCTGAACCTCGCGCTCGCCGCCGCGGTGCTCGCGATCGCGCGCGGCGGCGAGCCCGCGCCGTTTTCCGCGCAGCCGCAACGCGGGACCGCGACCACGGGGAGGTACATCGCGAGACTGTTCCTCGCGGGCGCGTTCGTCACAGGCCTCGCCTCGTTCGTCTACGAAATCGTCTGGATCAGGATGCTCTCGCTCGTGCTGGGCTCCTCGTTCCACGCGTTCGAGCTGATGCTCTCGGCATTCATCACCGGGCTCGCTCTCGGCGGCCTTTGGATCCGGCGCCGTATCGACCACATCGCCGACCCGGTCCGCTATGCGGGCCTGGTGCAGGTCTTCATGGGCCTCGCGGCGCTCGCGACCATCTTCGTCTATCACTGGAGCTTCGACTGGATGGCCTGGGCGCTCGGAATACTCCAGCGCAGCGAAGCCGCCTATCCCGCGTTCAACCTGTTCAGCCACGCGCTCGCGTTCGCCGTGATGCTGCCCGCGACCTTTCTCGCCGGGATGACGCTGCCGCTGTTTACGCACGCGCTGCTGCGTCGCCGCCAACACGCTCGGCGCGATCGCGGGCGTGCTCATCGCCGTGCACGTGCTCGTGCCCGAGGCCGGCCTCAAGCTCGCGCTCGTGCTCGGAGCCGTCGCGGACATGCTGCTCGGCGCATGGCTGCTGCGCCACTCGCAGGCCGCTTTCCGGCGGGCCCACGCCTTCGCCGCCCTGATCTTCGGAATGCTTGCCGCAGCGGCGACGGCGCGCGCCGAGGTGCTGGCGCACGAGCGCCTGGCATCGGGAGTGTATCGCTACGGCCAGGCGGTTCCCGAGAATCGGCGGGTCTTTTTCTACCGCGACGGGAAAACGGCCTCGGTCGCCGTGATCGCCGGCCAGCGAAGCGGGGTGGCCATCTTCACCAACGGCAAGCCCGACGCGTCGATCCTCCTCGATCCGAAGGATCAGCCTACCCAGGACGAGTACACGATGACCCTGCTCGCCGCGCTTCCGCTCATGATCAAGCCCGACGCAAGGAACTTCGCCAACATCGGCTGGGGATCGGGCCTCACCGCGGCGGTGCTGGCGTCGCACAGCGGCCCGCGCGAGATCCACTCGATCGAGATCGAGCCCGCGATGCATGCGGGCGCGCGCTCCTTCTCCCCGCGCAACGTCCGCGCCTATCAGGACCCGCGCAGCCAGATTTTCTTCGAGGACGCGAAGAGCTATTTCGCGCGCCACCGCAGGCGCTACGACGTGATCATTTCGGAGCCCTCCAATCCCTGGGTCAACGGCGTGGCGGGCCTGTTCACCACGGAGTTCTACCGGGACACCAAGCGCTATCTCGCCCCGGGAGGCCTGTTCGTGCAGTGGCTGCAGCTCTACGAGCTGAACGACCGGCTGCTCGGCTCCATGCTCCAGGCGCTGGGAGAGAACTTCGCCGATTACGAGGTATACGCGGTGAACGTCTCGGATCTCGTCGTGGTCGCGGTCGCCGAAGGCCGCGTGCCGCGCCCCGGCCCCCTGCCGGAAAAGGACCGGATATTCATGGAGCAACTCGACCGGATCGGAATCAGGCGCCAGGAGGAGATCGTCGCGCGAAGCGTCGGCACCAAGAGCGTGATCGCGCCCCTGCTGGCGCCGCTCGGGCCCGCGGTCAACTCGGACTTCCGCCCGCTCGTTCAGCTCGAGGCTCCGCGCGCCCGCTTCCGGGGAACCAGCGCCCGGGCGGTCTTCGCGCTCGCGGAGGCGGTGCTGCCGATCCTCGAGATGACGGGCGGCGCAACCACCGCGTATTTGCGCGAGCCGCTGGGGGCGCCCGAGCTGTCCCCCCCTGTGCTCATCCAGTCGACGGCTCTGGTGCTCGAGCGCGGACTCAGGGATCGCTCCTGGGATCCGCTTCGCGCCGACGATGATCGCACGCGCTTCGCGCTGCTCGCGCTCAAGCGGCCGGGTGCGTTGTGCGGCGCCGAGCCGCCCAAGGCGGAGATCGAGCAGCTGCATTGGGCTGCAACCGTGACTCTCACGCATCTCGCGCCCGCGCTGCGGCGCGCGCTGTGGATCGAGCGCAAGTGGCTGGACTGCGCGCCCGCCCGGCAGTCGCCGCAGCTGCGCGAGAGGCTCGACGTGTACGCCGCGATCGCGGCGCGCGATGCGCGCGCCATGCTCGAGCGCGCGCGGGCACTGCTCGCCGGGCCGGCCCGGGGCGGAGACGACTGGGGGCGTTTCCTGCTTCTCACCGCAACGCTCGGGGCGCACGTCGCGGGCCAGCACGAAGAAGCGGATCGGCTCTGGCTCAAGTACCGCACGGCGTTCTATCCCCAAGGAGAAATTCCGCCGCACGTGGTGTACGTGGTGAACCTCCACTGACCCGCTAACCCTTCAGGGAGCGGGCCCGGATCGCGTCCAGAGTCGTGGATGTGGTGATGGCTTGCGGATCAACGCGAACCTCGATCAGCGCGGGCCTTCCCGCTCCTGCCGCGCGTTCGAACGCTGGCGCGAACTGCGCGGTTTCCTCGACCGTCTCCCCGTGCGCGCCGTAGGCGCGGGCGAGCGCGGCGAAGTCCGGGTTCTTCAGCGAAGTGCCGTAGACGCGCCCCGGGAATTCGCGCTCCTGGTGCATGCGGATCGTGCCGTACATGTCGTTGTTGATCACGATGAAGATCACGGGCAGCTCGTACTGCACCGCGGTGGCGAGCTCCTGTCCGTTCATGAGGAAATCGCCGTCGCCGCTGATCGAGACGACCAGGCGCTCCGGGTGCGCGACTTTCGCCGCGACGCCCGCAGGAACTCCGTAGCCCATCGAGCCGTTGGTGGGCGCGACCTGGGTGCGCAGGCCCGGATAGCGATAGAAGCGCGATATCCAGCCCGCGAAATTTCCGGCGCCGTTGGCGACGATCGCGTCTGCGGGCAGGCGCTCGCGCAGCCAGGCGACGATCTCGGCGAGCTGCACCCTGCCGGGGTTCGCTGCGGGTTTCGTCCATTCGAGATAGTCAGCCCGCGCCTGCTCGCGCCAGGCGCGCCAAGCGGCCCCGTCCACTTTCAGGTTTTTCAGCGCCGCCGCGATCTGCGGCATGCCGGAATTGATCAGCAGCTCGCCCTGGTAGACGCTCCCGAGCTCCCCGGCGCCCGCGTGCACGTGCACGAGCTTCTGCTTAGGCCGCGGCGGCTCGACGAGCGTATAGGCACCGGTGGTCATCTCGCCGAGGCGCGCCCCGATCACGAGCAGGAGGTCCGAGCTGCGCACGCGCTCGGCGAGCTTCGGGTTGATGCCGATCCCGACGTCGCCCACGTAGTGATCGTGGCGGTTGTCGAACAGGTCCTGGAAGCGGAACGAGCAGGCGACGGGAAGGCCCGAGCTTTCCGCGAACGCCTGCAGGTCGCGGCAGGCTTCGCGGGTCCAGACCGTGCCTCCCAGTATGGCGAGCGGACGTTTCGCGCCAGCAAGCAAGCCTCGCAGCTTTTCCAGGTCACCGGCAGACGGACTCGCCTGCACCACCTGGTAGGGCGCGACGTCGGGCACGCTCGCCGTCTGCGTGAGCATGTCCTCGGGCAGCGCGAGCACCACCGGCCCGGGCCGACCCGACATGGCGAGATGAAACGCATGGCTCACGTACTCATGCATGCGGTCGGCGCGCTCGATCTGCGCGACCCACTTCGCCATCGGCCCGAACATATGGCGATAGTCCATTTCCTGGAACGACTCGCGGTCGGCGAACTCGCCCGGCACCTGGCCGATGAAAAGAATCATCGGCGTGGAGTCCTGGAACGCGGTGTGCACGCCTATCGAAGCGTTGGTCGCGCCCGGGCCGCGGGTGACCAAGCAGATCCCGGGGCGCCCGGTGACCTTGGCCCAGGCCTCCGCCATATAGGCCGCGCCGCCGTCCTGGCGGCAGACGATGAGCTTGATCGCCTCGCGCGCATCGTAGAGGGCATCGAGCACGGCGAGATAACTCTCTCCCGGAACGCAGAACGCCGTGTCGACGCCGTGGATCTTGAGCGCGTCGACGAGGATCTGCGCAGCGGTTCGGGTGTCGGTCATAGTGGAATCGTCCGAAGGCTGAAACTATACCTCAGGATTCGATAGAATCCCGTCCATGGTCGACGACATTCCCGGCTTGCGCCGCATCCTCAAGACGAGCAAGGTCATCGCGGTCGTCGGCCTCTCGGGCGACTGGTTCCGGCCGAGCTACTTCGCGGCGAAATACATGCTCGAGCACGGCTACACCGTGATCCCGGTCAATCCGAAATACGACGGCATCCTCGGCCAGAAATGCTACAAGTCGCTGCGCGATATCCCGATCAAGGTGGACATCGTCGACTGCTTCAGGAAGACCGAGGACATCATGCCGATCGCCGAGGACGCGATCGCGATCGGCGCGAAAGTGCTGTGGCAGCAACTGGGCGTGAAAAACGCCGAAGCCGCGAGGAAGGCCGAGGCCGCGGGACTCGAGGCAGTCATGGACCGCTGCGTCAAGATCGAGCACGGGCGCCTCTTCGGCGGCCTCAACTGGTGCGGG
>VBDM01000365.1 GCA_005881355.1 Betaproteobacteria bacterium | reverse complement strand
CCCGATGACACCGAGCTCCGCCGGCATCAAGATCCCCTTCACCGAGCACCTCGGCGTTCAGCTCGTCGAGATGACCAAGGAACACGCCGTGGTGTCGCTGCAAAAACGCCCCGAGCTGCTCAACAGCTGGGGGGCGACGCACGGCGGAGTGGTCATGACGATGCTCGATCTAGTCATGAGCTGGGCGGTGCGCGGCTACTACGGGATCGTCGGCGGGGTGCTCACCGTCGATCTCAGCGTCGGCTTCATGAAAGCGGGCCTCGGCGACAAGGTCACGGCCGAAGGCCGCGTGCTCCACGGCGGAAAATCCACCGCCTTCTCGCCAAGGCGATCGGCACCTTCAAGCTGCTCGCCGACAAGGAGAAAAAGAACGGGTGACGACAACCCTCGTTTTTATCGCGGCGCAGCGACACCGGCGCCGGACTTGCGCCCAAACAGCGAGAATCGCTCGCTGTTGTCGCCGGGTCGGCTGCCTTCCCAGACCAGCTGCCGGCCGTCTTGCAGCTGCACGCGATCTCCGGCCTTGCCCTGAAGCAGGAGGAAATCGCATCGGGCATCGGGCCGGACTTCGCGCCTCGCCGAAACAATGCCGGTCACGTACTCGAGCATTGCCCGCTCGTGCTCGCCGAGATCCTGGCTTGCGAGGCAGCCATGATCCTTCGGCAGGGCGCGCTGCATGGACGCAAACATCCCGCGGTAGCTTTTCGCGTAATCCAGCCACGGCAGCCACAGCGTCGAGACCAGACCCCAAACCAGCGTGAGTCCGGCCGTCCAGCTGAGCAGGGGCCGGATTCCCCATTCCCTCAGTCTGGGCAGCAGCAGGCCCCAGGCCAAAGTCAGCGCGACGGCGGCGGCGACGGCGAACCCCTGGAACGCCGGCTTGAAATCCATGGGCAGGTAACGAGCCAGCCAGGACCATTCGGGGGGACGCCCCCGGAGCATCATCTCCGTCCAGCCCCACCACAGCGCCAGGGCGAGCAAACCGAACACGACGCGGCACAGCCAGTCGATGGCCGTCGCGACGCGCTCGGGAAGCAAGTTCGCCCCGCCCGCCGCCATCACCGACAGGGGCACCAGGACCGGCAGCGCATATTGCGTACCCGCGGAGGCGGAGGCGCCGAGCACCGCGAGCATCACGATCACGGCAAGCACCGGCAGCTGCAGCGCCGGCAGTTTCAATACTTTCCGTGCGAGCCAAGCGCTCCACAACGCCAGCGGCAGCGCCGGCCAGGCAAACCACGGCAGAGTTTGCGTGTAAAACCAGGGTTCGGATGCCGCTCCCAGATGAGCGAACCCGAAATAGCGCCCGATGTTGTTGACCCAGAACCATTGCATGAACAGCTCGGGGGACCTCTGGTAAAGGGCGTAAGGCCAGATGGTCAGCCAGGGCATGGCGGCCGCGAGGGCAACCGCCAGGCAGCGCGCATAATCGCGACTGCGCCAGGCGCCGGACAACGCGGGCAGAAGCACGGCCAAGCAACCCATGATGCCCGGCGCAATCAGTCCCTTGGACATGAAACCGATTCCCACACCCGTGCCCAACGCAAGACCCGCCAGCGCAGGGCGGGTCCGGCTGAGCGCCAGTCCATAGTACGAAAGCGCGAATCCCGCGAGCAGGGCGATGTCGGTGTACATCTGGTGTGAATCGACCAGCAGTCCGAGACAGCCGAGGAACGCCATCACCGCGACGAGGCCGCGTCCCTCGCCCCAAGTGGCGCGCGCGGACAACCCCACCAACACCACGGTCGCGGCCACGAATATTCCCGAGGTCAGGCGCGCCGCATCGTGCAACGGCAGCCAGAAAGAAAACAGCCTCGCGACGCAAGCGGCGCTGATGTAGAACAACGGGGGCTTTTCCATGAACGGCTCCCCCGCGAGGGTCGGAACGACCCAATCGCCGCTGCCCCAAAAGTGGTAGATGATTCCGAAGCTGTACGCTTCGTTGGGCTTCCACGGATCGTGCCCGACCAACCCCGGCACTACGTAGGCAATGCCGAGCAATAGCGCGAAAGGGAGCGTCAGCTGCCGTTGCGAAGTCAAGAGGCCTCGTCTTGCGCGGACAAATTATAGTCCGGGGACGAGCGGCGGACGGGCGAGTTCGTCGAGCCGCGCCGGGAGCGCGAGTCGACTGACGACTTGTCAGAAAAAATATGAGGAGGCGCGGGCCTCCGCGGTAACGACTTCTGCCGCTTTAACGGCCGTGTCCGTTGCCATGCGCTCTTGCCGCGGCGGGCGCGTAGTGGTTTCCCGCCTGCCCTTGACCGGCGAAGCCGTGCGCCTGCGGCATGTAACGCGGCATCGCAGGCGCGACGGGCTGCGGCGCATGGTTTTGCAAGCGAGGAATGTTGCTCGCGCCGGATCGCGCCTGTGGAGCCGCGGCGACGTACGCCATGGGCGGGCGGCTTACGGGGCCGCGGAATTCGGGGCGTGCTTCGACGCTTCGCACGTTGGCGGGGAAGGCGCTTCGCCCGTCGGGGCGGCCGGCGCGCTCATCGCCAGGTCTGCGCGGATTCGACCGAACATCCATTCCGGGCGCGTTCGGGCGAGGATTGGCGCCGTGCATCTCCGGCCGGTTCAGCGAGCTGTTGCGGGTTGCCGGGGCGAGCGGACCTTGCCAGTGGAAATCGCGCCGCTGGCTGGCGAGCGTGGTGCGGCCGAATCGCTGCTGCAGCGACTCGATGTGATACGGCACGCCACGGC
>VBDM01000367.1 GCA_005881355.1 Betaproteobacteria bacterium | reverse complement strand
GCTTTGAGCTCGGCCGAGGGCGCCAGTTTCCCGCGGGTCCGGCGGGCGGGCGCAACAAGAACGGCTGCGGCTCGAGCACTCTGTTCGCGCACATCGGCGGGGACTTGGGAACGAGCATCGCCTGGCAGACCGGGGTCTCGTATCTGAGCACTTCGCCACAGGACCGCACCTTTGAGGATCCAACCGGGACAACCAACAACAGCTTCACCGGCCAAAGCCGTCTTTGGGTGTTGGACGGAATCCTGAAGTGGGCGCCGAACCAGAACCCGACTTACACCAACCTCAAGCTGCAGGGCGAGTACTTCCGGCGCAAGGAAGACGGTGATCTCACCTTCAATATCGCGGCGCCGCAAACCGGCGGGTTCGCATCTGTGCAGTCGGGTTGGTATCTTCAAAGTGTCTATCAGTTCGTCGCGATGTGGCGGGGCGGCTATCGCTATGCGCTCACCGCGGCGGACTTCCCGATCCTCGCTCCGTACAACCCGACCCGCCGCACGGTGATGGTCGACTGGAGCCCGAGCGAGTTCAGCCGCATCCGGCTGCAGGCCGCGAGCGACAAGTCCCGCAGCGACGCGACCGACAACCAGGTATTCCTCCAGTACATCGTGAGTCTGGGCGCGCATGGCGCCCACAAATTCTAAGGGTGCGAACATGAGGACGATTCTGAGACTTGCAGTTGCACTAGGCTCGGCCGCTATTGCGATGCCGGCAGCGGCCGCGCTCAACGTTTTTGCCTGTGAACAGGAATGGGCCGCACTCGCGCAGGAGCTTGCAGGCGACAAGGTGTCCGTCTATTCGGCCACGAATGCGTTGCAGGATGTGCATCGGGTCGAGGCCCGCCCCAGCCTGATCGCGCGCGCGCGTTCCGCGGACCTGCTGATTTGCTCCGGCTCGGAACTCGAAATCGGCTGGCTGCCCCTGTTGCTGACCCAGTCGGGCAACGCCAAGATCCAGCTCGGCTCGCCCGGGTTCCTGGAGGCTTCGCAATTCGTAGCGAAACTCGAAATACCCAAGGTCGTCGATCGGGCGCTCGGCGATGTTCACCCATCGGGTAATCCGCATATCCATCTGGATCCCCGCAACATCGCCAAAGTCGCCGATGTGCTCACCGAGCGGCTGGTGCAGCTCGATCCGGAGAACGCCGGTTTCAGCAACGCTGGCAAGCGGCGATGTACAAATGAGAAAAGGAAGCCGCCCGCCTCAAAGGCGTTCCAGTCGTCGTGTACCATAAGGACATGTCGTATTTCCTCAACTGGGCGGGAATGCGCGAAGCAGGAAGTCTCGAACCGAAACCCGGCCTCCCCCCGACGCCTACTCATCTCGCCGAGCTGGTCGAGAGAATGAAGCGCGGTCCCGCGAAGGTCATCGTTTATTCCGCCTACAACAGCCCGAGGGCCGCGGAGTTCCTGTCCGAGCGCACCGGAATTCCGGCGTTGATGCTGCCTTTCACAGTCGGCGGAACCGACAAGGCGAAGGATCTGTTCGGGTTGTTCGACGACACCATCGGCCGTTTGCTGGCCACCGCAAAATGAATCTCGACGCGGCAAGCCTCGGCATCCTGTGGCCGGCGTTCATCGCCGGCCTGCTCGTCACCGCGACTCACGTTCCGCTCGGGATGCAGGTGCTCGCCCATCGTTTTCATCGATCTCGCCGTCGCGCAGGTTGCGGGCGTGGGTGTGATCCTCGCCGATTACCTCGGCTGGGAACCGACCGGCGCCGCGGTGCAGATCGCCGCGCTCTCGGCGGCGCTCGCCTGCGCGATGGCGCTGACCTGGACCGAGCGCCGCTGGCCCGAGGTCCAGGAGGCCATCATCGGCACCGTGTTCGTCCTCGCCTCGAGCGTTGCGATCCTGCTGCTCGCCAAGAATCCGCGCGGCGGTGAAAACCTGAAGGAACTGCTGATCGGCCAGATCCTCTGGGTCAACGCGGCCCACCTTCCGATCGTGGCCGCGATCTATGCGGCCGTGCTCGTGCTGTGGTTCGGGGTGGGCGAGCGGCTCGGCAGGATCGGCTTTTATGTGTTGTTCGGCTGCGCCGTGACCGTATCGGTGCAGCTCGTCGGTCTTTATCTGGTGTTCACGACGCTGGTCGTGCCGGCGCTTTCGACTTACTACACGAAGAGCCGCCGTAATCTCAAAGCGTATTCTGTCGGCGTGCTCGGCTACGCGCTCGGCCTGCTCGCATCGCTGTGGCTCGACCTTCCATCCGGCTCGATGATCGTGTGCGCGATGATCGCCGTCGCCATGCTGGTGGCATATGCATGTTCCGGTCGCCGTCCGCCCGCCTCCTGAGTGCGGGGCTTCCTCCGCTGCCGAGCGAAGAGAATCAGTCTGGCCGCGCCCAGTCGGCGCGTTGCGTTGCGTCGCGCAAAGTGATACAAGGACCTCCACTTCGCTTTCGAGCTAATTCTTCGGAAACCAGGTAATTTCCTCGTGGTCTTTTCGATATTCGGCTGGAAGAGCGGGCGATCGAAGAAGGCTGAAGGAAAGCCCGCGCCCGGCAAGGCGCAGGTCGCGAAGCCCAAACCCTCGCCCGCGAAGCCGGCGAGTCCGGCAAAGCCGACGGACGCCACGCGGGCCGAAGGCGACGAGTCGCTCGACTTCAGCAGCTACACGCCTCCGCCCAAGGCGGAGCCGCGCGCCGAAGCGCGTCTCGAAGTGGCGCCGGCAGGGTCGCGCTCGGCGCCACCCCGCCATGAGGAAGCGCCGCTGGCTGCGCCCGTGGCGCCGCCGGTTGCGGAAATCCCGGTGCCGTCCCCGCCGGCTGCGCCGCCGGCGCGGCGCGGTCCGGGCTCGGCGGCGGGCACCGAAGCCGCTGCGCCCGATGAATACGCCCCGGTCATAGAGGAAGCGGCGATCTTTTTCGCAAACGGACAGGTGGTCCAGGCGCTCGCAGCGCTGTCGCGCGCGGTGCGCGAGAAGGACCTCGGAGCATCCGCGCTGCAGGCGTGGCTGATGCTGTTCGACCTCTACCAGCATCTTGGCATGAACGCGGAGTTCGAGGCCCTCGCAATGGAGTTCGCGGTGAAGTTCGAGCGCTCGCCGCCTGTGTGGATCGAGACCGGGCCGCGCTCCGATCCCGCGCTCGTCACGGGGGGCATCGGGTATTGCGCGCTGACCGGCACGCTGTCGGAGGCGAGCGCGCCCGAGCTCCGGAAGCTGCGCGACATCGCCGAAAAGCTGCATACGGTGCGCATGGACTGCGCCAAACTCCAAGGGCTGGACCCGCCCGGGTGCAGGCTCCTTCGCGAGACCCTCGCCTCGATTCGGGACGCCGGGAGGGAGGTGATGATCACCGGCGAAACTCAGCTCCTGGGGCTGCTCGATGAGCCCTGCCAGGTGGGAAAAACCGAAACTGACGACGCCTTGTGGGGGCTGCTGCTCGAGGTCTACCGGGTCCTCAAGCTGAAGGACATGTTCGAGGAGACAGCGGTGAATTACGCCGTGACCTTCGAGGTTTCGCCGCCGTCCTGGGATTCGCAACCGCGCGCGGAACCGAAGCGCGCCGCGGTCGAGCGTCCGTTCGAGACGGAAGATCAGGCCCTCGCCCTTTCCGGGGATGTCACCGGGGCGAGCGAAGCGCTCGCGCAGCAGCTCCAGGACTGGGCGGCGGCGAACGCCATGCTCGTCATCGACATGTCGCGGGCGAAGCGCGTCGATTTCGTCACCGCCGGCCTCATGCTCAAGGTGCTCTCCCGGCTTCACCAGGACGGCACCACGATCCAGATACGCGGCGCGAACGCGCTCATCCACGCCTTGTTCG
>VBDM01000366.1 GCA_005881355.1 Betaproteobacteria bacterium | reverse complement strand
GGGTCGACCTGCGGGGCCTTCTTCTCCTCGACCGCCGGAGCGGTGCCTTCGAGCGCGGCGAACACGGAAAGCTGGTCCACCAGGATCCTCGCCGCGTAACGGATCGCCTCCTCGGGCTCGATCACGCCGTTGGTCTCGATGTCGATGATGAGCTTGTCGAGGTCGGTGCGCTGTTCGACGCGCGCTGATTCGACCGAATAGGACACGCGCCTCACGGGTGAGAACGACGCGTCGAGGATGATCTTACCGATGCCCTTGGACTCCTCGGGGATCACGCGCAGGTTGCCGGGAATGTAGCCGCGGCCGGACTCGACCTTGATCTGCATCTCGAGCTTCCCACCGGGAGACAGATGTGCGATCACGTGCTCCGGGTTGACGATCTCGACGTCGTGGGTGGCCTCGATGTCGCCCGCGGTCACCGGCCCTTCGCCTTTCTTCTTCAGATTGAGCAGCGCATCCTCGCGGTTGTGCAGCTTCAGCACCACTCCCTTGAGGTTGAGCAGGATATCGACCACGTCCTCCTGCACGCCCTCGATCGTCGAGTATTCGTGCAGGACGCCGGCGATCTGCACCTCGGTCGCGGCGAAGCCGGGCATCGACGAAAGCAGAACGCGGCGCAGCGCGTTACCGAGCGTATGGCCGTAGCCACGCTCGAACGGCTCCATCACGACCTTCGCGTGATTGGGGGCGATCCCCTGGACGTCGATGATGCGCGGTTTGAGAAATCCACTGGTTTGCATGTAAGGCCCTCGATACGATAATCGCCCGCGCCGGTTGCTCCGGACGCGGCGCTACTTCGAATACAGCTCGACCACCAGGCTTTCGTTGATCGTTGAAGGCAGCTCCGAGCGCGCCGGAAGCGCCTTGAACTTGCCCTTCATTTCCTTGGCATCGACTTCGATCCACTCCGGGAAGCCGCGCGTTTCCGCCGCCGTGACCGCACCCTTCACGCGAAGCTGCTCTTTCGCCTTGGCTGCGACTTCGACGGTGTCGCCGGGACGCACCACGTAAGAGGGCATGTTGACGCGCTTGCCGTTCACGAGGATTCCGTTGTGGCGCACGATCTGGCGCGCCTCAGTGCGGCTCGCGCCGAACCCCATGCGGTAGGAAACCGTGTCGAGACGCGACTCGAGCAGCTGCAGAAGGCGCTCGCCCGTGATGCCCTTGCTGCGCGCAGCCTCCGCGTAGGTCTTGCGGAACTGGCGCTCGAGCAGCCCGTAGATGCGACGCAGCTTCTGCTTCTCGCGCAACTGCTTGCCGAAATCGGACATGCGGCCGCCGCTCTTCTGGCCGTGCTGTCCCGGCGCGTAGCTGCGGCGCTCGATCGCGCATTTGTCGGTGAAGCATTTTTCGCCCTTGAGGAAGAGCTTCTCTCCCTCGCGGCGGCACTGGCGGCACTTGGCGTCCAGGTCTCGGGCCATGCATTGTCCCTATATGCGGCGCCGTTTCGGCGGCCGGCAACCGTTATGGGGCACGGGCGTCACATCGGCGATGCTGCTGATTTTGAGACCGAGGGCGTTGAGCGCGCGCACGGCCGACTCGCGCCCCGGGCCGGGCCCCTTGATGCGCACTTCTATGTTCTTCACTCCGCACTCCTGCGCCGCGCGGCCGGCCTGCTCGGCCGCCACCTGCGCCGCGAACGGCGTCGATTTCCTCGAGCCCTTGAAGCCGGCGGCGCCCGAGGTGGCCCAAGCAAGCGTGTTGCCCTGGCGATCGGTAATGGTCACGATGGTGTTGTTGAACGAAGCATGGACGTGGGCGATGCTCTCGGCCACGTTTTTCTTGACCTTCTTGCGAACGCGTGCCGCGGCGGTCGGTGCGGCGGGCGGTTTTGCCATGGTCGCTGTCCTCTGAGATTCTTAGCCGGCTTTCGGCGCCGCGGCGGTGATCTTGACTGCGGCCTTGCGCGGCCCCTTGCGGGTGCGCGCGTTGGTGCGGGTGCGCTGCCCCCGAACCGGCAATCCCTTGCGGTGGCGTGTGCCGCGGTAACAGCCAAGGTCCATCAGCCGCTTGATGTTCATCGACACCTCGCGGCGCAGGTCGCCCTCGACGGCAAATTTTGCGACCTGCTCGCGCAGGCGCTCCATGTCGGACTCTGACAAATCCTTGATCTTAGATGCTTTATTGACCTTTGCCGCGACGCAGATCGCCTGCGCGCGCGAGCGGCCAACACCGAAGATCGCCTGCAGCGCGATCTCGGCATGCTGGTGGTTCGGAATGTTGACTCCCGCTATGCGGGCCATGCGCCGCTCCGTTTATTCGCAGTCCAGGCGAAACCTGAAATTATAACGTGAAATCCGTCCGTTACCTTTGTGGCGAGGATCCTTGCAGATGACGCGGACCACGCCCCTGCGCCGCACGATCTTGCAGTTGCGGCAAATTTTCTTCACCGAGGTCAGTACCTTCATGGGTGTTTCCTTTCGATCGGTTCACTTCGCGCGAAATATGATGCGTCCGCGCGTGAGGTCATACGGCGTCAGCTCGACGGTCACCTTGTCGCCCGGGAGGATGCGAATGTAGTGCATGCGCATTTTGCCGGAGATATGTCCCAGGATCACGTGTCCGTTCTCCAGTTTCACGCGGAAGGTCGCGTTGGGCAGGGTCTCCATGATTTCGCCCTGCATCTGGATCACGTCCTCTTTGGCCATGTCAGTTGCTATCGCTCTTCCCTCTGAGGATCAACGGCGTGCCCTTGTTCCCTAATC
>VBDM01000013.1 GCA_005881355.1 Betaproteobacteria bacterium | reverse complement strand
GAGCGTGCCGTAGGAGGGAACGAGGTCCCAGGGCAGCGCGCGGTCGGCGCGGATGAGGCCACGGCGCTCGGCGGCATAGGACTTCGAGATCAGCCGCTCGACGGGCACCGGCCGGAACTCGGGATCGGCGAGCAGCCGGTCGCGGTCGTGGTAGGCGATCTGCTTCGCCTGCACCAGCAGGTGCGCGGCATCGGGGCCGAGGGGATCCATCCCGCCGATTTCGTACGACTCGACGAGATTGAGCATCTCGATCACGGTAAAGCCCTGGGTCGGCGCGGGCGTCTCGAAAATCTCTATGCCCCGATAGGTTCCGGAGAGCGGCTCGCCCCAGCTCGCTTGCTGTGCGCGAAAGTCCGCTTCGTCGAAGAATCCGCCCCCTGAGCGGGAGAAGCTCGCGAGCGAGCGCGCCGTCTCGCCGTCGTAGAAGCCCTCGCGTCCCGCCGCCGCTATCCTCTCCAGCACCAGCGCGAGCCCGCGGTTGACGAGCTTGTCGCCCGCGCGCGGCGCGGCGCCGTCGGGAACGAAGACCGCAAGAGCGTGAGCATTGAGAGCGTTCTCGGCGGCGTGCAATTCGATCGCGCGAGCGAGCCGCCCGGTCACGGGAAATCCCCCGCGCGCGTACTCGATCGCTGCGGCGAGATCCCGCGCGAGCGGCAGCCGGCCGAACTCCTCGTGCGCGGCGCACCAGCTCGCGATCGCGCCCGGAACGGTCAGCGTCGCGGGAAGAAAGCCGCGCAGCGGGATCTCGTTCATGCCGCGCGAGCGGAACCAGCCGATGCTCGCGCTCTTCGCGGCGCGACCGCCGCCGTTCAGGTAGCGCACGCGGCGCGCCTGGGCATCGTAGATCAGCCAGAACGCGTCCCCGCCTACGCTCGTCATGTGCGGATAAAGCACGCACAGCGCGGCGCTCGCGGCGATCGCGGCGTCCACCGCCGATCCTCCTGCGCGCAGCGCATCGACGCCGGCCGCGGAGGCGAGCGAGTGCGGCGAGGCGACCATGCCCTTGGGCGCCATCGTGGGAGGTCTGCCTGTGCGAATAGGGAACATGCGCGCGAGCCTCAGGCCGCCTCGCGCAGCTGCGCGCGGCACAACGCCAGCCAGCCGGGCGCCCAGCCCACGGCCACTTCTTCGGGCATGGTACCGGCGCTCGCGTCGTGCAGGTGGACGTCGCCGATGCGCTTGGCGCCGAGCTCGGAAAGGACGGCGTCGAAGCGTCTGCCTCCGTTGCAGAACGTCTCCGCGTAAGTCCGGTCGCCGAGCGCGAAGACGCCGTAGCGCACACGCGAAAGCTCCGGCCGCGCGCTTCGGAGCGACTCGTACAGCGTCTTGGCGTTGTCCGGGACGTCGCCCTGCCCATAGGTCGAGCTGCAGATCAGGAACAAGCGATCGCTCGAGAAGATGCTCGCGTCGAGCCCATCCATGGGCAGCACCTTCACCACGGTGTCGGCGTCCTCGAGCGTGAGCTCGAGCTCCTGGGCCACCAGCTGAGCGGTGCCGGTCATCGTCCCCACGAGGATGGTGAGCTGGAGCGCTTGCATCTGGAGCAATTGTTGCATGATACTGCACGCGATACCCATGAGCGCCGTCCTCGACGCGAAGTCCCCTGCCCTCGTCACCTACGACACCCGCCCCGACCGTTACATCCACTGGCGGCTCTCGGTGGAGGGCCCGGTGGCGACCCTCGCGATGGACGTGAACGAGGAGCGGGGCCTGAAGCCCGGCTACAAGCTGAAGCTCAATTCCTACGACCTGGGCGTCGATATCGAGCTCCACGACGCGCTCAACCGGGTGCGCTTCGAGCATCCCGAGGTGCGATGCGTCGTGATCACGAGCGCCAAGGAACGCATGTTCTGCTCCGGCGCGAACATTTACATGCTGGGGCAGTCCACCCACGCGTGGAAGGTGAACTTCTGCAAGTTCACCAACGAGACCCGCAACGGCATCGAGGATTCGAGCCGGCACGAGGGAATCAAATTCCTCGCCGCGGTGAACGGCACGGCGGCGGGCGGCGGCTACGAGCTCGCGCTCGCCTGCGACGAGATCCTGATGATCGACGACCGCTCCTCCACGGTGAGCCTGCCCGAGCTGCCGCTGCTCGGAGTGCTGCCGGGCACGGGCGGACTCACCCGTCTCACCGACAAGCGCCGCGTGCGGCGCGACCTCGCGGACGTCTTCTGCACGACCGCCGAGGGCGTCCGCGCCGATCGCGCGAAGCAATGGAAGCTGGTGGACGACATCGCCAAGCCGCAAGCCTTCAAGGGCGCGGTGAAGGAGCGCGCGGCGACGCTTTGCTTGCAGAGCTCGCGCCACGGCGGCGAGCCGGTCGCGCTGGAGCCCCTCAAGCGCACGATCGACGACCTCGGCTACCACTACGAAAACGTCGACGTCGTCATCGACCGGAAGTCGCGGCTTGCGACGCTCACCGTGTATGCGCCGCGTCACCCGCCCGCCGCCGATATCGAAGCGATCCACGCGGCCGGCGACAAATGGTGGCCGCTCGCCATGGCCCGCGAGCTCGACGACGCGATCCTGATGCTGCGCACCAACGATCTGGAAATCGGCATCTGGGTGCTGAAGACGCGCGGCGATCCGGCCCTTGCCCTGCTCGCGGACAAGGCGCTCGAGCGGAACCGTGGGCACTGGCCGGTCCGGGAGGTGATCGGCCTCGTGCGCCGCACGCTCGCGCGCCTGGACGTTTGCTCGCGTACGCTGTTCGCGATCATCGACCAGGGCTCCTGCTTCGCCGGAACGCTCCTTGAGCTTGCGCTCGCCGCCGACCGCAGCTATATGCTTCAGCTGCCCGACGGCGAGGCGGACGCGCCGAAGCTCGCCCTTTCTCCGATGAATTTCGGCGCCTATCCCGCGGCGAGCGGCGAGACGCGCCTCCAGGCGCGTTTCTGCGGCGAGGAACAACCTGTCGAGTCGGCGCTCTCGCGCGCGGGCGAAAAGCTCACCGCGGCGGAGGCGGCCGGGATGGGGCTCGTCACCTTCACGCCCGACGACCTCGACTGGGACGAGGAAGTGCGCATCGCGCTCGAAGAGCGCGCGAGCCTTTCACCGGACGCGCTCACCGGCCTCGAGGCCAACCTGCGCTTTCCGGGCAAAGAGAGCATGCAGACCCGGATTTTCGGCAGGCTGAGCGCCTGGCAGAACTGGATCTTCAGCCGCCCCAACGCAGTCGGCGAGCACGGCGCGCTGAAAGTGTACGGGACCGGAGCGAAAGCGAAGTTCGACCGGGAAAGAGTCTGACCGTGTCGATCAATTACGCCGAAAAAATCCCCAACAACGTCGACCTCGCCGACGACCGCGCGCTGCAGCGCGCGCTCGAGCATTGGCAGCCGCGGTTCATGGACTGGTGGCGCGAGATGGGGCCGAACGACTTCGCCGGCGCCGACGTGTACCTGCGCACCGCGACCGGCGTCGACGCCGAAGGCTGGGCGCACTACGGCACGGTGAAGATGCCCGATTACCGCTGGGGAATCTTTCTCGCCGACCCCATCGCCGATCGCACCATCGGCTTCGGCGATTCCTTCGGGCAACCGGTGTGGCGACAGGTGCCGGGGGAGTTCCGCTCGCAGTTCCGGCGCCTCATCGTCACCCAGGGCGACACCGAGCCGGCCTCGGTCGAGCAGCAGCGCCGGCTCGGGCACACCTGCCCTTCCCTCTTCGATCTGAGGAATCTTTTCCAGATCAACGTCGAGGAAGGCCGTCATCTATGGGCGATGGTGTATCTCCTGCACGCCTACTTCGGCCGCGACGGCCGCGAGGAGGCCGAGGAGCTGCTCGCGCGCCATTCGGGCGACGCGGACAAGCCGCGCATCCTCGGCACCTTCAACGAGCCGATCGAGGACTGGCTGTCGTTCCTGTGCTTCACCTACTTCACCGACCGCGACGGCAAGTTCCAGCTGAAGAGCCTCGCCGAGTCCTCGTTCGACCCGCTCGCGCGTACCTGCCGCTTCATGCTGACCGAGGAAGCGCACCACATGTTCGTCGGCGAGACCGGTCTCGGGCGCGTGGTGAGGCGCACGCTCGAGGTGATGAAGGAAACCGGCAGCGAGGAGCCGCAGGCGATCCAGCGGCAGGGCGCGGTGGATCTGCCGCTTCTGCAGCGCTACCTCAATTTCTGGTTCAGCTCCTCGCTCGATCTGTTCGGCTCGGAAGTCTCGTCGAACGCGGCGAGCGCCTTCGCCAACGGCATCAAGGGCCGGCCCGACGAAGCCACGCAGTACCAGGACCACGTCTGCGCCGATTCGAGCGTCGAGATGGAAATGCCCGACGGCCGGGGCGGGTTGAAGAAGGAAACTGTGGGAATGCGCAACGCCATGAACGAGGTGCTGCGCAACGCCTACGTCCGCGATTGCGAGATCGGGCTGAAGCGCTGGAACACGCAGATCAAGCGCGCCGGATTCGGCTTCGAGCTGCGCCTGCCGAGCAGCCGTTTCCGGCGCGCGATCGGGGCGTGGGCGAACATTCCCACCGATACTGAAGGCGGGCCGACCCCGCGCGAGGAGTTCGACCGGGGCCTGCCCGAATGGATTCCGAGCGCGGCCGACAAGGCCCATGTGAAGAGCCTGATGCGGCGCGTGGTCGAGCCCGGGAAAATGGCCGGGTGGATCGCTCCGCCCGAGCGGGGCGTCAACAACCTGCCGGTGGATTACGAGTACGTGCGGCTGGATTGACCCGCGTCCCCGCTTCCCGCGGGGACGACGGCTGATTTCCTACTGCTTGCCCTCCAGGCGCAGCAGCGCGCGGGTGATTTCGAGGACCATCTTCTTGTGCGGCTCGCTGAGCGAGTCGAATTTCTTCGCGAGCCAGCCGGAGTCCACCGCGTAGGCCGCGGTTTCCTGCCGGGCTGCGGCGTGCGAGCGCTCCGCCTCGCCGTAGCGCAGCCATTGCGGCGACACCTCCAGCCATTGCGCCAGCGTGCGCACCTTGTCCTGCGTGGGCAGCGCCCCTCCGTAGAGCCATTTGCGCGTGGTCTGCGCGGTCACGGGCTCGCCGTGGTGGCGCAGGTTGAACTCGCGCGCAAAGCGCGTCGGACCCGCCTCCAAGCGCGCCTTGCGCATTGCGTCTTTGAGGCGTTTACTGAAGTCCTGTTTCTCTTCCGCGACGGTCATGCCGAAAAAGCTATCACCAAGCACGACCGCGAATGGTTACTTTTGGTTGCGCGTTTTTATATACTTATAGTAACATCCGCTGTCTGCATTAGCAGCGGGTTCCGGCTCGATGGCCGGCGCGCACCCGTGACCTGGCAAAGACACGACCTTTCGCAAGTCATCGAGCAGATCCCGATCGGCGTCGTGGTGACGCTGCCGATGGGAACGATCGAGTACGCCAACCCCCATCTGCACAAGATGTTCGGCCGGGACGCCGCCCGGATCTCCGGAGCAGATCTGGCTTGGTTTCGGCTCTCAGGCAACGTCCCGCGGCACCAGCAGATGAGGCGCAGGCTGCTTGCCGGCGAATCCTGGCAGGAGGAGACGCAATTCCGCACCGGAAGCGGCGACACGCTGCACGTTCTCGAGTCGGCCTACCCCTTGCGCGATGCCGAGGGACGCATCACGCACTTCATCCATTTCCTCCAGGACCTGAGCCTCCTCAAGCTCTCCGAGATGCTGAAGGGTCTCGCCTTCTACGACAGCCTGACGGGCCTGCCGAACCGCAACCTCTTCCACGACCGGCTTTCGCTCGCGATAGCGACGGCGCGCCGCACCCGCAACGGCTTCGCCCTGCTGTGCATCGACATCGATCACTTCAAGCAGGTCAACGACGCGTTCGGGCACGACGCGGGCGACGAGCTGCTGCGCCAGATCGCGCAACGGCTGCAGGCGAGCTTGCGCAAGACCGACACCGTCGCGCGCATGGGCGGGGACGAGTTTGTCGCCATCTTCGAGCAGGTCCTCGATCCCGAGCTCGCGACAAAAATGGCGGAGAAGCTTCTTGCAGGCTGCTGCGGCGACTACGAGCTGCGCGGCAGCCGGCTGCGCGTCACGATGAGCGTGGGGCTGAGCCTTTGTCCGCGCGACTCGGAAGAACCCGAAGTCCTGCTGAGACGCGCCGACCTCGCGATGTACCGCGCCAAGGCAACCGGCAAGAACCGTTATCAGCTCTTCGATCCGGCCCGGCTGAAGCGATACGGCTAGGGCACGACCTCGCCGACCCGCCCGGCGGGCGGAGCGCAACGCCTGGCGCGGCGGCTCGGACTGGCTGGCTTCCTTGAGACGATGATCTATCGAGGCGTGTCGGTATTGGTGCGCAAAACCTCTCCGAGGCCCGCGCCGATAGCGGGTCTGCCTTTTCAAATCTTCAGGATTTCCGGACGCCTGCCGGCGCGCCGCCGCGCGTCGAGTACGCCGACCAGGCGAGCCACAGCGCCGGGATCAGCACCAAGGCGTAAGTGAACGCGGTGCCGTACTTGCCCTCGGGACCGTAGGGCTCGGTGGCGATATGCCAGTACTGATTGTCGATCGGCAGCACGTTGGCCTCGGTCGCTTCGTGGAACGCGTAGACGCAAAGCTGCAGCGCGAAGAGGATCAGGAAAATCGAGGTCACCTGGAAAAAAAGAGCGAGATTGACGCGATGCCCGTAGCGCGACCACGCCCACGCGAGCGCGGCGGCGAGGGCGACGCCGACGAGCGCGCCCCAGAAGAGGGCCGCCGATTCCGCCTGGCGCGCGAGCGTCCCGGTGATGAAGGCCATCTCCATGCCTTCGCGCGTGATCATCAGCAGCACCAGGAGAAAGACGCCCGTCCAGGGCCCCGCCCCCGGCGATCGGGCCGCGGTCTCGATGTGCGCGCCGATCTCCCCGCGGAGCTTCTTCGCGTGCTTGAGCATGTACACGACCATGGAGATCACCAGCGCCGCGGCCACCAGCGCGAGCAGCGCCTCCCAGATCGGCCGCACCGCCACTTCGGCGAGAAACACCCCGAGCACGACCGATAGACCGATCGCCAGACCGCTTCCCCACCACACGGCGGGAAGCAGCGCGTCGCGCCCTGATTTCTTCAGATAGGCGGCGGTAATGGCCACGATGAGGAAGGCTTCGATGCCTTCGCGCAGCGTCACGATCAGCATTTGCAGCATGTCGGCTGGTTCTCCTCGATCAGGCGGTCAGGATCAGTTTCCCGCTTTGCGTGAGGCGCAGGCGGTATTCGCGGCCGTGATGCTCTATGAGAAGCTCGCCGCGCTCGCCGAGCAGCTCGGAGCTCGGCACCCGGGGAGTCTTTCGACCGGCCCCGCCCGCCCCAACGGCCTGCCGGGGAGGAATTCGC
Organism: Betaproteobacteria bacterium; assembly: GCA_005881355.1. Taxonomy (GTDB): domain Bacteria; phylum Pseudomonadota; class Gammaproteobacteria; order Burkholderiales; family SG8-39; genus VBDM01. Next base: position 1,930 of record VBDM01000013.1, on the reverse strand, counting down.
TGCACGCATTGCTCCGGGCTCATATCTAAACAATAACCATTCTCATTTGTCTTGTCAAGACATAGGGGAATGGCACCGGCGAAGCAGCCTTGAGCGTACTTAATCCGCTTTGCGCGCGCGTCCCTGTTTCTCGTGCTCCTCGGCCTTGGTGCCGCGCCTGGCACCTTGCTTCTCCGCCGCCGCGCGCCGGCGTTCCTGCAGTTCGCGCTGCTTCTGCTCCCGTTCGAGGCGTGTTTTCTGGGCCTGCTCGCGGCGCTCTTCGCGTTGCTTCTGCAGTCGCTCGCGACGCTGCTCCTCGGCCACCCGCTCATCCTCGGTCTTCGGTCGCCGGCGCTGTTCCTGCGGCAGCTTGCGCTGTTCCTGGCGCTGCTCCACGGCGGACTTGCGCTCTCCGCGCTGATCGAGCTGCGGCTTGCGGCGCTGCTCGATGAATTGGCGGCGCTCTTCGCGGCGCTGGTCCAGCTGTGCGTGGACGCGCTCGTGCAGGCCCGTAAAGCGGCCTTCGTTTCGCGTCGGCCGGAAAAAATCCGGAACGCGGTCGAGCACCCGCGGCCGCACCGCGCCGCGGTGCGGAACGAACCCGGCCTGATCCGGCCGCACGCTCACGGTGCCCTGGGGCGTCTGGATCACTGTCTCGCCGACATGCACGCGCTCATAGGTGCCGGGTTCGCCCACTTTGCTCCCCTCTGGGATCACGAGCGGCTCGTGCTCGGTGCCGCGCACGCCGATCGCCGCAGTGGGCGTTCGCACCATGTAGCTATTTCCGCCGAGCCTTGCGATCCAGCCCGTCACCGAGCGAAACGAGCCCTCCAGCAATCCGATCATCGATTGATCGTCCGGTCCGCCTTCGGCTTTGTAGGTGACGATGCGCATCCTGGTGTTGGGCCGCACGCCGATATAGCCGCCGTCCTCCATGTTGAAATGCGCTTCGCCGTTCGCGCCGGTCACGATGCTGTCGCCTTCGTAGAGGGGATCGCCGAGCCTGGGCTGGCGGGGCCGCCGGTTCTTGTCGAAGAAGCGCACGTCGCCCTCGACCAAGTCCACTTTCCCCGCCAGAACGGGCTTCGATGCAGCTTCGGCAAGGGCAGCGGAATCCGCCGTCCCTTGCGCAAGCGCAAGCGGCGCCATGCAGATGAGCGCGGCCACGACGACGTAACGAAGCACGGACCTTTCCTTCGAACCCTGAAACGATTAACGCGGACCCGCAAGCCCGATGACTCGCGGGAAAATCTAGAACGCGCCGGACTGCGCGTAACTCTCGAACCGGGTGTATTCCCCGAGGAAGGTCAGCTTGACCGTGCCGATGGGACCGTTGCGCTGCTTGAGAATGATGATCTCGGCGACGCCTTTTTCGGGCGTGTCGGGCGTATAGACCTCCTCGCGGTAAATCGCGAGGATCAAGTCGGCGTCCTGCTCGATCGCTCCGGACTCGCGCAGGTCCGACATGATCGGCCGTCTCGAGCCGGTGCGCTGCTCGACCGCGCGCGAGAGCTGCGACAGGGCCACCACCGGCACTTTCAGCTCCTTGGCGAGGGATTTGAGCGAGCGCGAAATCTCGGAAATCTCGGTGGCCCGGTTCTCGCCTTCGCTCGTCGCCTGCATGAGCTGGAGGTAGTCGACCACGATCAGCCCGAGCGTGCCGTACTGGCGGTGCAGCCGCCGCGCGCGGGCGCGCAGCTCGAGGGCGTTCAACGCGCCCGACTCGTCGACCAGCACGGGCGCATCGTGGAGCTTCCCCACGGCGTTGGTCAGGCGGTTCCAGTCGTCGTCGGAAAGCCGTCCGGTGCGCAGCTTGTGCTGGTCGAGCCGCCCGATCGAGCCGAGCATGCGCAGCGCGAGCTGGCTGCCCGACATTTCCATGCTGAAAACCGCCACGGGAAGCTTGTTTTCCACCGCGACGTGCTCGGCCATGTTGAGCGCGAGCGCGGTC
>VBDM01000359.1 GCA_005881355.1 Betaproteobacteria bacterium | reverse complement strand
CCGAGCCCGAGGACACCGCCACGTCCTTGATCGCCATGATGAGCGACTCGCCCTCGACGAAATTGAAGCTGATGTTGAGGTTGCCCGGGATGCGGCGCTCCAGGTCGCCGTTGACGTAGACCTCCTCCATGTCCCTGAGGCCGTTCAACAGCTTGTCGCGAAGCGCGCGGATGCGCTCGCTCTCGGTCGCCATCTCGAGCTTGGCGAGGCGAAACGCCTCGCCCATGCCGACGATCTGATGAGTGGCGAGCGTTCCGGAGCGGAATCCCCGCTCGTGCCCGCCGCCGTGGATCTGCGGCTCGATGCGCACCCGGGGCTTCCTGCGCACGTACTGGGCGCCGATGCCCTTCGGTCCGTAGACCTTGTGGGCCGTCACGGTCATCAGATCGACCTTGAGCTTCTGCAGGTCGATCTCGATCTTGCCTGCCGCCTGCACCGCGTCGCAGTGGAAGATGATGCCTTTCGAGCGGCAAATCTCGCCGATCTCGGAGATCGGCTGGATCACGCCGATCTCGTTGTTCACCATCATCACCGAAACGAGGATCGTGTCGGGGCGGATCGCCGCCTTGAATTTCTCCAGGTCGATGATGCCGTCCTGCTCGGGCTGAAGATAGGCCGCCTCGAAACCCTGGCGCTCGAGCTCGCGCACGGTATCGAGCACCGCCTTGTGCTCGGTCTTCACGGTGATGATGTGCTTGCCCTTGCCTTTGTAGAAATTCGCCGCGCCCTTGATCGCGAGGTTGTCGCCTTCGGTCGCGCCCGAGGTCCAGATGATCTCCTTGGGGTCGGCGTTCAGCAGCGCCGCGACGTGCTCGCGCGCCTCTTCCACCGCCTTCTCCGCTTCCCAGCCGAACGCGTGCGAGCGGCTCGCCGCGTTGCCGAACTGCTCGGTGAGATACGGGATCATCTTCCGCGCCACGCGCGGATCCACCGGCGTGGTCGCCGAATAGTCGAGGTAGATCGGAAATTTCATGTCGCGCACATCCCGCTCAAGCCGACACCGCGGCTTCCTTGCCGCGCTTGTCCTGGAGCACCTTCACCGATTCCTTGCGCGCCGCCTGCTGAGCGACGAGGTCGGAAAGCTTCACCGAATCCAGGTACTCGTACATCCTGTCGTTGAGCTTTGCCCACAGGTCGTGGGTCATGCAGCGTTGTTCCTCGTGGCAGTTTTCCTTCCCGCCGCACTGCGTCGCATCCAGCGGCTCGTCCACCGCCGTGATGATGTCCGCGACCGACACGTTCTTGAGATCTCGCGCGAGCGTGTAGCCCCCTCCGGGCCCGCGAACGCTGTCGACCAGCGTGTGGCGCCGCAGCTTGCCGAAGAGCTGCTCCAGGTAGGAGAGCGAAATGCTCTGCCGCTGGCTGATGCCGGCGAGCGTCACCGGGCCTTTGCCTCCGTGCATGGCCAGGTCCAGCATCGCCGTTACCGCGAATCGTCCTTTGGTCGTCAGTCTCATGGTCGCACCCCGAACCGCCCGAAATACCCGATAAATTCGGTCAAGTATATCAAATCCCGACAATTTTTATCAACTATTTATTGACTACCTTGGGCCCCAAGCGAAGCTGCTTCTGCGTGTCTTCGCGCTCCGCCCGAAGTTGCTCAATCTGATTCAGAATCAACTCGATACGCTTATCCGTCTCGACGCTGTGATCGAGCAGGCCCTCCACCGCCTTGGCAAGTGGGTCATCCTCCGCCTTGGCGGTCACCGCGTAAGCCGAGAACCCCAGCTTCGCCGCCTTTTCCTCGCGGGTCTTGTCCAGCTCGTCGAGGATGATGCGCGCCGGAATGCCCAACGCGGTCGCGCCCGGCGGAACATTCTGCACGACCACCGCGTTCGAACCGATCTTCGCGCCATCGCCGACGACGATCGGCCCGAGCAGCTTCGCTCCCGCGCCGACGACGACGCCGCGCCCGAGCGTCGGGTGGCGCTTGCCCTTGTTCCACGTGGTCCCGCCCAGCGTCACCCCGTGATACAGGGTGCAGTCGTCGCCGAGCTCGGCGGTCTCGCCGACCACCACGCCCATGCCGTGGTCGATGAACACGCGCCGTCCGATCCTCGCGCCGGGATGGATTTCGATGCCGGTGAGAAAGCGCGAGACGTGCGACACAAATCGCGCGAGCCAGCGCATCCGCATGCGCCACAACCGATGCGCAAACCGGTGGATCAGAAGCGCGTGGAAGCCGGGATAGCAGGTGATGACCTCCCAGGTCGAGCGCGCCGCGGGGTCGCGCTCGAATGTGCAGGCTATGTCTTCGCGAATTCGGGTAAAGGCATTATCGGAAACCTTAGTGAATTGGTCAACTATTTCTTGCGGAAGTTCTGCCGATCCCGGGCAACGAGCATCTCCCGCAAAAAGCGCTCAGCAACACGGGTGAGGGCCCGCGGCAGCGGATCGCCGCCTTTCATACTAGAATCCGGCGCTTCGCAGCAACCGTTCTTTTTCACTCTCGGACCAGCAATGCACCCGATGCTCGGAATCGCAGTCAGGGCCGCGCGGCGGGCCGGCGCGCTCATCAACCGCGCCGCGCGCGACGTGGACCTGATGCCCGTGACGCGCAAGCGGCACAACGATTTCGTCACCGAGGTCGACAAGGCCGCGGAGCGCGCGATCATCGAGGTGCTGCACCGCGCTTATCCGGACCACGCGATTCTGGCGGAGGAGTCCGGCGCCTCCGCGGGGAACGCGGGCGATTCCGAGCACACCTGGATCATCGACCCGCTCGACGGCACCACCAATTTCATCCACGGCTTTCCGCAGTACGCGGTGTCGATCGCATTGAGGCACAAGGGCGTCCTCACTCAAGGTGTGATCTTCGATCCGACGAAAAACGAATTGTTTACAGCGACGCGCGGACGCGGCGCGTATCTGAACGAGCGGCGCATCCGCGTCTCCAGGCGCGTGCTCCTGAACGAAGCCTTGATCGGCACCGGATTTCCCTTCCGCGATTTTCACGGCCTGGACGAATACCTCGGGATGTTCCGCGAGCTTACCGCGCGCACCGCGGGCATCCGGCGCGCGGGCGCCGCGGCCCTCGACATCGCCTACGTGGCCGCGGGCCGGCTCGACGGTTTCTGGGAGATGGGCCTCTCGCCCTGGGACATGGCGGCGGGCGCGCTGATGGTGCAGGAAGCCGGCGGCCTGGTCGGGGATTTTCGCGGCGACTCCGGCTACCTCGAGTCGGGCCGCATCGTCTGCGGCAGTCCGAAAATCTTCGCTCAAATGCTTCAAGTCATCGGGCCGCTCGCCGCGAAGCAGACCGTCCTTCCTAACACAGGCTGTTGAAAAACGCTTCCCGCGTGAAAATCGCCGAGGGAAGCGTTTTTCTACGGCCTCCAGTTTGGGGGATCACAAGGGGGCGTAGCCCCCTTTCGACAGCCTTTTAAGGCCATGCGCCGCCTGCTCCGGATCCTTGTCGCGGGTTCGATTCTGGGGGCCTTGCCTTCGCAGGGAGCCGAGCTGCGGATCGGGCTCGCGGCAGACGTGACCTCGATGGACCCGCACTTCCTCAACATCGCGCCGAACATCAATATCGCCTGGCACGTGTTCGACGCGCTCACCCATGTGGACGAGGACGCGCGCCTCATTCCGGGCCTCGCAGTCTCCTGGCGCGCGATCGACCCGACCACCTGGGAATTCAGGCTGCGCCGCGGAGTGAGGTTTCACGACGGGGCCGAGCTCACCGCGGAGGACGTGGCGTTCTCGATCGAGCGTACGTTCAAGGTGCCGAACGGCCAGTTCCGGACTTTCACGCAGCGCATCGTCGGCAAGCAGATCCTGGATGCGCATACGCTGCGCCTGAAGACGGCCGCACCTTACGCGATGGTGCCCTACGACCTCAATTCGGTGTTCAT
>VBDM01000360.1 GCA_005881355.1 Betaproteobacteria bacterium | reverse complement strand
CTGGTGCCGATGCTCCTCATGCTGGCGGCGATCATCGTCTGGCCCGACATCCCCCTGATCCTTCCCAGGCTGATCGCCCCCGAGCTTCTGAAGTGAGACCGTCAGCGCACCGCGATCGGCGCGACGGTCGAGCCGGTGCCGCCCTTCAATTTGAGCGGCTGCACGATGAGCGCGAACTCGTACACCTTGTCGCGCGACATGGCTTCCAAATCCAGGTTCTCCAGCAGGAATATCCCGTTGACCACCAGCATGAACCCGTGCACCGGCAGGAACAGGCCCTTGTCCGGATACGGCCGGATCTCGACGGCCCAGTTGTCCGATCCCACCATCATGATGTTGCGCTTTGCCAGCCATTCGGCGGCGGCGATGCCGATGCCCGGCTCGCCGCTCATGAACAGCTTGTTGTCGGCGCCGAAGTGCCGGCCCCAGCCGGTGCGCACGAGCACGGTGTCGCCGGCGCCGAAATCGACGCGCTCGCGCTTCATCGCCTCTTCGAGGTCGGCGACGGTGATCTCGTAGGTCGCGGGCAGGACGTCGACGCCTTTCAGCGCCGCGATGTCGAGCATCACCCCGCGCGTGAACAGGCCGCCGATCTTCTCCACGCCCAGCCTGGTGAAGCCGGTGCGCGCCGCCACCGCATCGTTCTCGACGCAGTTGTAGAGATGAGGTCCCAACGCCTGGTGCGCGAGGCCGTCGAACTGCGTGCCGATCTGGCCGAGCTCGGTGAACACCGTCTCCTCGTTGCCGCGCTGCTGGTTGCGGCCGTTGGGGCCGGAGGTGCGCGCGAGGTTGAGGCTGTAGGAGCGCGCCCCCGATCTCGGGATCGACGCGTCGAGCACCTTGCCGAGCTCGTAGACCTTGCCCTCGCGGATCATCCGGGTCGCCTTCAGCACCGCTTGCGGCGTCTGCAGGTTCGCCGCGCCGCGCTCGTCGTCGGCGCCCCACTGCGACGGGCAGCGCTTTTCCGGCGGCGGGGGGTTCCAGCCTTGCGCGCGCGCGGGCTGCGGCAGGATCGCAAGAATCAGGACAGCGGAGAAAGCAACGGTATCGACTCGCATCGGCCCTCCCTGGAATTCGCTCAGCGTTTTTCCCCCGCAACGACGTACGCCCACAGCGCTTCGATGTCATCGGGCTTGAGCACGTCGCTCCACGGCGGCATGTTCCTTATGCCGTAGGTCACCGTGTCGACGAAGCGCGCATGGTCCTCGCGCGGAAATTTGCGCAGATCGACCGGCGCCCACTCGGGCTTCGCCATGCGGTTCCCGTGACACGTCGAGCAATTTGTCGCGAAGAGCTCCGCGCCCTTGTTGATCTGCTCCGGAGCGAACGGCTTGCCGCCCGCGTCCTGCGCCGCGGCGTTCGCGCACTCAAGCGCCAGGCCGAGGACGAAGGCGGCACCAAGCCTCATTTGCCTTCCACTTCTCTATTGAGGCATCAACGCAAACGTCCACACCGAGCCCCCCGCGGGCACGCTGTCCGTCACGATACGGTTGGCGACGCTGCCGCCGCGCCCGGACAGGACGGTCACGTATTGCCGGCCCTTGTGGGTGTAGGTGATGGGCGGCGCGTTGACCGACGAGCCGGTCTTGAACTGCCACAGCCGCTTGCCGTTCGCCTGATCGAGCGCGATGAACTCGCCCGTCAGCAGGCCCGTGAACAAGAGGCCGCCGTCGGTCGCGAGCATGCCCGCCGAGCTCGCGAAGTCCATCATCGGAACCTGCCATGCCACTTTGCCGGTCAGCGGTTCTATCGCCATGTGATAGCCGGCCGGCTCGCCCGGGGGCGTGGTCATGGTCGACTCGATGCCGGTCGAGCCGGTGCCGAGCACGAACTTGAAATCCACGTACTTCATGAGCCGCGGAAAATTCCACGAGTTCTTGAACGCGATCAGCGTGGCGTTGGTGCCCCGCGACGGGAACACGTTGACCGTCTCGCCTTTCATCGCGCGATCGAGGAGGTCGGTCAGGACCGGGCGGCCTGTCTTGAGATCGATGCTCGTGGCCCAGTTGACCTTGACGTACGGGTTCGCGGCGATCAGCTTGCCGTCGGTGCGGTCCAGCACGTAGAGGAAGCCGTTCTTGTGCGCGTTGATGAGCACCTTGCGCATCCGGCCGTCGACGCGGATATCGGCGAGCAGGCTCTCGGCGGTCGCGTCGAAGTCGAAGCTGTCGTTCGGCACGGATTGGTAATACCAGACGAGCTCGCCGGTCTTGGGCCGGAGCGCGAGCGTGCTTGCCGTATACAGGCAATCGGCGCCGTCGCGAAACGTCGGGTTGTACGGCTCGGCATTCCCGGTGCCGATGTACAGCAGGTCGAGCTGCGGATCGTACGAGGCGGATTGCCAGGTCGCCCCGCCGCCGTACTTCCACGCGTCGGGCTTGGTCTGATTGGGCCAGGTCTCGGAGCCCGGCTCGCCGGGCGCGGGGATCGTGTACCGGCGCCACAATTGCTTCCCGGCGTCCGGATCGTAGCCGTCGACGAAGCCGCGCGTGGTGCTGTCCCCGCCCCCCATCCCTGAAATCAGAACGCCGTTGGCGATGATCGGCGCGATGACGCCCTTGTAGCCTTCCTTCCACTCGGCGTACTTCTGCTTCCAGATCTCCTTGCCGGTCTTCATGTCGAGGGCGAGCACGTGCGCGTCGACCGTCTGGCGAAAGAGCTTGCCCCCGTAGATCGTCGCCGGGCCCCGCATGAGCGCGCCGCTGGTCGCGACGCGCAGCGCCCCCCGCTCGTACTGGACGGGAGTGCGCCAGATCTGCCTGCCGGTCGCGACGTCGATGGCGAAGGTCCAGTTGCCGTTGACCACGTACATGACGCCGTTGTAGATCGTCGGCTGCGAGTGCTCGCCCACGTCGTTCGCCAGGCTGAAGCTCCAGATCGGGACCAGGCGCCTGACGTTGGACTTGTTGATCTGCTTGAGCGGGCTGTACATCTTCAGGTCGTAGCCCATGCCGAAGGTGGTGACGTTTTCGGTATTCTTCCCGTCGTTGAGCAGCTCCTCGGCCGTCTGGGCCCATCCGAGCCCGCACCAGGAGCACAGCAATGCCGCGAGTATTTTCCTCATGATCTCCTCCTTTCAGCGCGCTATTGTATGCTTCGCGCGCGAACGCGCGAAACGCGGAGTGGGACCCCCGGAGTCCATTTCTCCAGCACGGCTCCGCTGCCAGCCGTTACCATACGGACATGCTTCGCAACACCGCCGATTCCTGGGGCGCCCCGGCCAAATGGTTTCACTGGGTCATGGCGGCGCTGATCCTCGCGCAGATCACGCTCGGCGTGATGGCGGCGAGCTGGCGGCTGTCGCCGACGAAGATCGAGCTTTTCTTCTGGCACAAGTCGACCGGTGCGCTGATCCTCGTTCTGGTGGTGCTGCGGCTCGTGTGGCGGCTCGCCAATCCCGCGCCGGCGTTGCCCTCCGGCATGCCTGCCTGGGAGCGCGCCGCCGCGCGCTCGAGCCACCTGCTTCTCTACCTCCTGATGATCGCCCTGCCGATCACCGGCTGGATCGTCAACTCCGCGTCCAATATTCCGTTCCGGATCTTCTGGCTGGTTCCGCTGCCCGCGATCGTGGCGCCGGACAAGTCCACGGCCGACCTGGTCGCGCTCGTGCACCGCGGGCTCGCCGCGCTGCTGGCGCTGGTGCTCGTCGCGCACATCGGCGCGGCGCTGCGGCATCACTTCGTCAAGCGCAATACCGTGCTGATACGCATGCTCCCCGGCGCGTGGAGAGCGCCGTGAAAGAAATCGTCGCCCTGCTCGGACTCTGCGGTCTGCTGGCGGCGGGCGCGCCGTGTCCCGCTCGAGGCGCGGACTGGAAAATGGATCCGGCCGGCAGCAGGCTCGAGTTCGTCGCCACCTTCGAGAAGACCCCGGCCCCGGGCGTGTTCAAGGAGTTCGACGCGCGAGTGCGCTTCGACCCGGAGAAGCCCGCCGGGGGCAGCCTAGAGGTCACCGTCAAGGTCACGAGCGCCGACATGAACATCCCGGACGTGAACAAGGAAATCCGCG
>VBDM01000012.1:9315-14591 GCA_005881355.1 Betaproteobacteria bacterium | reverse complement strand
TGCCGGTCAAACCCGGCCTTCACGATTTCGTCGCGTAGAGAGATGGTTACTGCCATCAACGTGACGTCGACTTTCACGCCGCGCGCGACGAGTTCCCGCAGCGCGTCCAACAGCACGTAGGCGCCCTTCAGTCTCGGTGTCTCGCCGCAGTACAGAAGAAAGCGCGGCGGCGACAGTACGGGCAACGTCCGCTTCTCCACCAGAATTTCAGGCACGAAATTATTCAAGATGATCGTGGGACCAGTACGTCCGAAGCCGGCCACATAGTTCTTCCAATACTCCGACTGCACCACCAGCACCGCGGGCTGGCGCAGCGTCCATTGAATCGCGGCGCGTGCCCTCGCGCCCGAGGATTCCCAGAATCGGTTGAAATGGCCTCCAATTCGAAGCACTGTCGGGCGGCGGAGGATCTTCCCCATCAGCACATAGAGCGCCGCCTCCCAGAAGGCCTGAAAGTCACTGGCCTGAACCTGGATAACCGTCGGTCGACGCACTACGACAACCCAAGGATAGGTGACAAGATGGCAGAGCGTGATGAGAATGCCTTGAACCACGCGCTTGAAGCCGCCGCGGAACACGGCGGCATAGCCATAATTATCGCCCTTTACATTGCGCTTGCCGGGACGTGAGGTGGTAAAGGGAATGAAATCGTACTGTTCCCTGAGCGGCGAGCTGACCACGTTACACATGAATGTAGTCACACCGCCCTGGGTCGGAGGCCATGGTCCAACCATCAAGACCTTGGGACGGGCAGCATTCATGCGGTCAGTGCCTCCGGCCCGATCTGGTAGCGGCCGCACCAGGTTTCAAACATGAGCAGCGCCCAAAGGGCGAAGCTCCAGTCACGAGTGAGGCGGGCGTGTTCCCCGATGATGCGCTCCAGTGCCTCGCGTTTGAACAAGTAGCCGACCATAGCACCGGGCGCCAACAGCTTCTGGCGGATGTAATCGCCCAGGCTATCCTTGAACCAGTAACTGAGCGGCACGGAGAAGCCTTGCTTCTTGCGCCAGAGGAAGTCCGCCGGGAAATAGCGCTCCATAGCCTTGCGCAGCAGATATTTCTGGCGGCCCCAAGGCAGTTTGGTGCCGAACGTCACGCGGTTCATCAACTCGGCAAGCCGGTGATCGAGAAACGGCGCACGCACCTCCAGGCTGTGCGCCATGCTCATGCGATCCACTTTAACCAGCATGTCGTCGGCGAGGCTGACTGTCTGTTGCCAGAGCGTCATGCCTGCGAGCGGCGAAAGCGCGTGATCGAACATGGGAGAGAAGAGCGCTCGATCATTCTCGGCGGTCGCGTGCGGCGCGAGATAAGGGGATATGCCGGCGAGATGGTCCCGGCGGAACACGACCTGCTGCTTGGCGACGAAGCGGGCGCCGGCCTCAAGCCCCGCATCCTCGATATTGCGGGCGAGACGAAGACAGGCGACGCGTTTGCCCGCGTCCGATGCGGGCATCGACTGGACTGCGGCCACGGCGGCAGAACGGACGAAGCCCGGCAGCTTGCGCAGCCGCTCGCTCAGTACGTGGCCGCGATAGGAGTCATAACCGGCAAACATCTCGTCGCCGCCATCGCCCGAGAGCGTCACCTTGACGTGCTGACGCGTCAGCTGCGACAGGTACCAGGTGGGCAGCGCCGAGGAGTCCGCGAACGGCTCGTCCGTGTGCCACGCAATCTGTTCAATGATCTCGATGCTGCCCGGCTCCAGCAAGAACTCGTGGTGACGGGTGCGGAATTTTCGCGCCACGTAGCGCGCATATTCGCGTTCGTCGTAGCGCGCTTCGTCAAAACCGATGGAGAAAGTCTCGAGCCGTTGGCCGCTTACCTCGCTTGCCAGCGCTACCACGGTGGAAGAGTCGACGCCGCCCGACAAAAAGAACCCGATCGGCACGTCGGATACGAGGCGCAGCCGCACCGAATCCTTCAGGATATCCAGAGCCTCTTCAATGATGGCCTTGTCATCGGCTCGCTCCTCGGTCGGATCCGGCGGCGCCCAGTAGCATCCCTCATCCACGTTCGCACCCTCGGCCTTCAGCCAGTGGCCGGGTTGCAGCCGGCGCACCCCGCGGAAAATGGTGCGGGGGCCCATCACGTAGGAATTGGCGAAATAGTTGTACAGCGCGACGGGATCGAGGCGCTTTTCGACCAGCCCCGCGTCGACCAGCGCTTTCAATTCGGAGGCGAAGTAGAGCGTGCCCTCGCGCTCCAGTACGTAGAGCGGCTTCTCCCCGAATCGGTCGCGGGCGGCGAAGACCGATTGGGTGCGTCCATCGTAAATCGCGAAGGCAAACATGCCGTTGAGCCGGTCAAGACATTTTTCACCCCACACGAGGTAAGCGTGCAGCAGCACTTCGGTGTCGGAGCTGGTATGCAGCGGATGCCCGGCGGCAGCGAGCTCGTCTCGAATCGCGCGGAAATTGTAGATCTCGCCGTTGAACACGATCAGGACCTTACCGTCCGGCGTGCACATCGGCTGCCGCCCGCCGGTGATGTCGATAATGGCGAGCCGACGGTGCCCCATGACGGCGCGGTCGCAGCGCGTCTGCCCATGCCCGTCCGGGCCTCGGTGACGGATCGCGGTGTCCATCCGATCCAGCAGGGTTTGATCGGGCAGACGATCGCTCGTCTGGGCGTAAGCGAGAACGAAGCCGCACATGAATTCGATTTTTCAAAAACTCCCTGCGGCAATGCTGCCGGCCTTACCTACCTGCGCGGCGTAAGACGGCGTAAACGTTGTGGACGAAATAATCCCGTACCGCCGGAACGCGCGTGACGATATCGGATATGAATCGAAGCGGCGGCAGTCTCCTCAGGCACGTATTGACGGCCAGGTAATCGAATTCCCAGCCGGTATTGCGAACATACTTCAAGAACTCCGAATACCGCATCAAGTTCAGGCCGCCGGCGACTTCGCGGTAGCCCTTCGCCGGGTCGGTAGGGCGGAAACATTCCCTGCGGACCCGAAGCACGGCTTGCTCGGGAAACAGGATTCCGCGCCAGGGAATCTGTAGCCGGAAGAAATCCCACATATGGTCGCCATACGGGGAATGAAACAACGGCCCAAAGGCCAGCACGGCGATTCCGCCGGGCGCGGCGAAACCCGTTATTTTCCGCAGAAACGCCTCCGGCTCCTCGATGTGTTCGAGTACGTCGAAGGACAGCAGCACGTCATATTTTTCCTCTGGAACCCACGCGTGCAAGTCGCCACAAATGAATTGCACGTCCCGGCCCATGCCGAGTTGCCTGACATAGGCCTGGGCTCTTTCGATGCGCCGCGGCAAGACATCCACGCCGGTGATGCGCCTGACCCCGAGCTTGGCAAAAGCGATGGTCAGCTCGCCGGTGCCGCAACCCATGTCCAGATAGCGCAGGCCGGGATCGATCGGGAGATGTCCTTCGAATCGGCCGATGATTTTGCGAAACTTCGACATCTCTTTTTCGAAAGACTCGGCCGAAACCTGACTGGAGCAACGGTTCAGTTGCTCTTCCGTCGCCCGGTTTCGACTGTGGGCAAGGCCGCGCAGAATGAAGTAATCCAGAGTTGTGCCTAGCATTCGACGCCCTACCCATTCATCTCCGTATCACATTGTGTCTTCGCCCGCGGTGCGCGGACGGACTATGCGATCTTCGACTAGGCCTGTTGACAGCCGTAGGGCGCCGATTGGACTACGCGTAGTCCGATCGGACTAGCACGAGGTTTCGCTTCGTAGGGGCGACATCGTCCGTAAAGCCTAGGCGCCACCAAAACAACAGTCTGGGTGGGCCGCCAGTCGTAGAACGTTGTCCCCCCTTCAACCCTGGGACCTAAGCATCCAAGTACGCGCGTCGAGTCAGTCGCCAGGCAGATAAATCAAATCGGATCGTCGCACCCCTTGACCGGGGCAGTCGTGACGAAAAAGCGCCAGCTCGGCCGACCCACCGTCGGTCACAATCCCAAAACCGGGGGCAGCGGAGGCACGACCACCGGCGGCGGCGGGAGCACCACGGAGGGCAGAGGCGAAGAAGGCGCACTGCCCTCAGTCACATCGAACGCGTCCATTGCGACGTGGGCACCACCGGAGCTGCTCATGCCCGTCACGGTGATCACCATCGTGTGACTTGCATCTGCCGCTAGACCTGAAGCGGAGAACACCGATTCGGAAGTGAGGCTGCCCGGCGCGCCGGGGCCGGCCGTATTCACCGTGGTCGGTGCGCCGCCGTCGATGGACACCGCGGCAATCCCGCAGACATTGCATTTGACGCCGATCCAGCTCACCGCCGTCCCGGTAAAGCTAAACATCGCGGTGGACGCGGCGACATTGGAAGCGACGATCGTGCCGCCGCTGAAGGTCCCGGTCTCCGAACCGTACGTCGTCCAGGAGCCGATCTGGCTTGCAGCGCTCTGCTCGAAGCGGGCCGTGGTGGGAGGCGGCGGAGCGTCGTCAACGATCTTCGCGACGAAGGCGTCGAAAGAGCCGGCGTATGCGGGCTGGAAGGCACCTGCTGTCGTCGGGAAGTTGTTGGTGGCGCATTGCGTGAAACAGCCAGTCATGCCCGTCACGTAGGCGTTGCCCTGAGCGTCCACCGCGATTGCTCCACCCGAATCAAAGTTGGAGCCGCGTACGCGTCGTTAATGCCGCCGCCGTAGTTGGGCTGAAAAGTTCCCGGGGTGGTCGGGAAGTCGTTGGTGCATGGAGAGCAGTTCCGGGTCTCGATGTTGGGGCCGGTGTCGCCCGTCACGTAGGCATTGCCGGCGGCGTTCACGGCAATTCCGTTCCCGTAATCGCCATTACTGCCCCCGAGGTAGGTGGAGTAGACGAGGAGAGAGCCGTCAGGGTTGAACTTCGCCACGAAGGCGTCGAAGTCGCCACCGCGGAAGTTGGGCTGGAAGGCTCCCGGGGTCGTCGGGAAATCGAGCGACCAAGTACTGCCTGTCACGTAGGCGTTGCCATTGGCGTCCACGGCGATTCCCCCACCCCGCTCACCTCCAGTGCCGCCGAGGTAGGTGGAATAAACGAGTCCAGATCCGATGGGATTGAGTTTCGTTACGAAGGCGTCGTTATTGCCACCGTAGATCGACTGGAAGGCGCCCATGGTCGTCGGGAAGTCGGGCGATTCGGTGTTGCCTGTCACGAAGACGTTGCCATCAGCGTCCGTCACGATCCCGCGGCTGGTCTCGCCGAATCTGCCACCAAGGTAGGTGGAGTAGACCAGGGCGGAGCCTGTGGGGTTGAGCTTCGTCACGAAGGCGTCGCAGCAGCCGGCCAGGGCAGGCTGGAAGGCCCCCACGGTCGTGG
>VBDM01000012.1:0-9292 GCA_005881355.1 Betaproteobacteria bacterium | reverse complement strand
CGAGGATTGAGTTTCCCCCGTCACATAGGTGTTGCCGTTGGAATCCACGGCGATCCCGGAGCCCCCGTCAAGGAAACTACCGCCAAGGTAGGTTGAGTAGACGAGTGCGGAACCCGTCGGATTCAGCTTCGTCACGAAGGCGTCCCAGCCGCCGGCAAAAGCCGACTGGAAAGCCCCCGGCGTTGTCGGGAAGTCGTTGGCACCGGTAAAGCCCGTTACGTAGGCGTTGCCGTCGGCGTCCACCGCGATCCCGGCGCCCTCGTTTGTGTCCGCGCCCCCGGTGCCGTTGCCTCCGTTACTGCCACCGAGGTAGGTGGAGTACACAAGAGCGGAGCCGTCGGGATTGAGCTTGGTGACAACGGCGTCCGAGCCGCCGGCGAAAGCGATCTGGAAGGCGCCAAGGGTTGTTGGAAAGTTCGTAGAACTGGTGTGGCCTGTCACGTAGGCGTTGCCGTGAGCGTCCACCGCGATCCCTTGGCCAAAATCATGCCCACTACCGCCGAGGTAGGTCGAGTAGGAGAGCGCCGGATCGATCATGAGCGGGCGGCTCGTGTCGTAGGCGGCGAGCTTAAAGCTGACCCGGTTCGCGCCCTTGCGCACGTATCTGCCTTCAATTTCCCGCCGGATGCCGTCAATTTCCTGGTAGATGATTGGCTTCTGTTGGCGTATGACGCCACCTGCCGCGTGCAGCACGAGATCGCCCTGCGCGTCGACCTCCAGTTTGTCCGTGCCTTTGAAGCCGAGCACGATCTTCTTCGGGTCTGCCCCAGGCGCGACGACGAAGTCGTATTCCAGCTGGCGCTGGTTGCCGTAGTAGACGAGATCGATGCCGGGATAGACCTCGCGGTAGTGCACTGTTGCGTAGGTCGGGATGTTGGTGCGCCACTTCGCCGGATCTTTGCCGATGAAGTAGTTCGCCTTGCCCGGTTGTTCCTCGAGCCCGCTCACCCGAGGTTGGCGCGCGGCACCGACGAGGCTCATACGGAGCGCAATGGATTTCACATCCGCCGGCGCCTCGCGCCGCGCTTGGGGACTGCGCGCATCGCGTTTTGCGTCCGGGTTGGGCTTGGCAAGCACCAGCACGGCTTCGCCCGCAGTGAGATAGAGGCTGTAGCCCGGGCCGCGCGCGAGGAAGCGCACATCCTTGTCGGTCTGGCCGCGATTCACCTCGAAGTGAAGAGGCAGCCTGCCGTAGCTCTCGCTCACGCGCGCGTCCGCCGCCGCGACTACGGGTAAGGCGAAGCCGAGGGGGAACGAGAACAGTACGAGCAAAGCGCGAGACGGATTGAGTGCGGATCGGGACATGGCTGTTTCCTTTCTTCACGAGCAAGCCCCCCGGGACCCGACGCGGCAAAGCTCGCCGCTCCAAGGTGGCGCGCATCGCTTGACAACTACCTTATGACGGAGATTTTTGAAAAGCGGGTGCTGCGCGAGGACTAGATGCGTAGTCCGTCCGGCTCAGCGGTCGAATACTGGGCGCCAGGGCCCCGACTCAAGCCTCAGATCGAGCACGGACCCGCGCCGGTACGCACCGAGATCTCCGTGGTCAGAGCCAACCGCCCCATGAACCGGTTCCGCCACGCAATAGTCCGCGTCGGCTGCTTGTGGTCGAAGCGACGCGATATCCACCCCGCCAGAGGAGAATCGTTGCCGTAGTAAAGCCTTGAGGCCATTCCTTCCCCTCTCGGCAATTGAAGCGTCAGCGTGTAAGCCCCCTGATTTACCGCGTAGCCCGATGTTATTGGGGTCACCTTACAGCGCTCGCCGCAATGAAAAAACAATTCCACTTCGTGTTCGCCGCGCGCCTCCAGGACGTCCTCGATGTAAAAACGCCGCGCCGGCTTGTCAAAGGTGATCCGCCGCCGATGCATGACGGGGTCGCTTAGCCGCATATAGCCGTCATGCCAACCTTCGAACAGGTCGCGCTCCGCCGAGGACCGCCATAGGCTGCAGCCGGCGCGCGCTTTCCTGAGCCACATGAAGTTCCCCCCGGACTGCGATTGGTCCCTGCCATCGACTCGAACGGTATTGTGGGCGGCGGTGCCGCGAAAGTATCGACGCCACGGTCCTTGAGTGTGATAGGCGTAGGTCCCGGGATCAACGAAAAATTCCATTCCCCCGACTGACAGGGTGAACGCCAGCGCGTCGGCGTGACCATGGGCAGCGATGGTCCGGTAACCCAGGGGGCCGGCGTCGGCCACCATACGGATCTCGTTCTCGGTCTCGAAGTCGCAGCCGAGGATGTAGTAGCCGCCATCGGGAAACGCCTGACGAATCGGAAGCCGCGCATCGGTCGCAGCCAGTCGCTGAAATTCGGTGTCGGCGCCCGCGCCGAACAGCCAGCGCGTCTTGTCGTCGAGCACGCGCGCCTTTGCCTTGAAATCAGCGCGGCGAAAAAGGATGGCGCCGGTAGCGAGCAGCGACCGGAAACGGCAAAACTCGCGGTCCTGGGCTAGTTTTACAACGAAACCATCATCGGCATCGCCGAACACGGGGACATTGCCGCCCGCATCCATGATCGACGCGAGATATTCGATCATCGCCTCGAGACGGGTATCGAATGACGCCGAGAACTTCTGCCCGTTCGCCTTGCCGGCGAGCGAACACAGCAGAAGCAGATCGACTTCGAACTGCTGATAGGACACGGCCTGTTCGCGATTGACCCCGTCCGGAGCGTTCTGCAACAGCGCTTCCCGTTCCAGGATCGCCTTGGCAGCGGCAAGCCATCCGTGGGCGCGCGGCCAATAAGGCCACGTTAGGGCAGCGATGAATAGACCCGCGGCTTCGCCGATCAGATGATTGTTGGCCGAAGAATAGAGCGAGAAATGACCGCGAACGAATTGCGCGTGCTGATAGACGGATTCCAACCAACGCTGCCGGAACTGCGCCCCTTCGGTGTTCTGGAACAGCGGCGAGTGCGCCCCGCCGAGGAGCTGCCAGACGATCGACCAGTTGATCAGCCTCACCGCCGGCTCCAGAGCGCTCGACCAGTTGGGACCCATGCGGTAGGGACACGCTGCGAACCAGCTCTCCAAATGCTGCCGGATAACGCCGAAATACCGCGCATCGCCGCTCAGGACATGGGCCTGCGCCAGAGTCACGAGATGCATGTGCCGGTTGGGCTCCCAGAGATATTTGATGTCTCCGACCAGCATAGGATTACGGTAGTCGAGCAGCTTGCCAAAGCTGAGCGGTCCTTCAATACCGGTCTTGGGATCTCGGTTCCAGCGTGGAGGCGCGCCGAGATCGACCCCTTGCAGCGCGAAGACGTCGAACTTGCCCGAGGCAATGCGCTCGGCAGCGGCAAGGTATTGCGTTGCGTCTACTCTTGCGGCAGCGTGGATCCAGGGGCGGGATGCCGGCGTGAGGTCCGCCGCCGGAACGACGTCGGAACCGACCAACCCCCAACGCTCGGCATTAATCACCACCGTCTGCAGCAGGCGATGACCGATCTCCGCACACGTCATGCATCGCAACCGATTGAGTCTCCAACCCATCCTTTCCATGGCGCCGGCCGCGGCGTGATCGCCGGTACTTCGCCAACCCGTATTGACGACGTCATTTTCAAGCATATTGCCGGTGCCAGATTTCGAGGTTCAGGAGCGTCCATAGCAGCTTTTCGTGGTTTTGCCTGCCATTCAGGTGATCGGCCAGGGCGCGGTCCAAGACGTGCGGATCGTAGTAGGCTCGGGTCAACGACGTTGCGCTTTGCAGGTGATCGATCAGGAAATCGCGCATCTCGCCGCGAAACCATTGGTTGACCGGGACGCGGAAACCTACCTTGGGCCGTTTCAAGATGTGCGTGGGGATGAGCTGCTTGCCTGCTTCCCGCAATATCCACTTGCTGCGCAGGCCTCTGACACGGAAGTTGTCGGGCAAAGAAGACACGAACGCGGCCAGCTCGTGATCGAGGAACGGAACGCGGGCCTCGATGGAAGCGGCCATGGTCATGCGGTCTCCGCGCTCGAGCAGATTGTCCGGCAGCCAGCTGGTCTGATCGAAATAAAGGATGCGCCGCAGCGTGCTGTTGCGCGGGTCCGCGTCGAACGGCGGGATATTCGACACCGGTGTGCCGTTCAACCTCAATACCGACAGCGTGTCGCGCTCGCGCCGACTGAGCGCGCCAAACCAGCGCACGTAACGCTCGCGCCAGTCTTCGATATTGAGATTGGTGACCGCGGTCTTCGCCCGGCGGAAGCCGTAAGGCAGGGCCTGGGTGAGCGGCGCGACCAGCCGATGGCGAACGATCCCGGGCAATAACTGGTAACCCGGCGCAAAGCGTTCGAAGATGTGCTTGGGATACCCTCCCAGGATTTCGTCGCTGCCCTCCCCGGTCAGCACCATCTTGACGCTGCGGGCTGCCTCGCGCGCCAGCATGTAGATAGGAATGTCCGAAGGTTCGGACACCGGTGCATCCCGGAATGCCACCAGCTTAGGAAGCTGCTCGATGATGTCATGGTGAGTCACCACCAGCTCGTGGTGCGCAGCGCCGAAATGTCTGGCCACTTCGGCCGCATAGCTCAGCTCGCTGTAGGGGCTTTCGCCGAAACCGACCGAGAAGGTCTTGACCATGGAGTTGTGCCGGCTCATCAATGCCACGATCGTCGAGGAATCGAGTCCGCCCGACAGGAACGCGCCGAACGGCACGTCGCTCACCATTTCCAGCTTCACCGCCTCGTCCAGCCGCGACAGGAAGTCCATCACGACGTCGTTCCGGGGCCGCTCGGAAGAACACGGGCGGCAGTCCGGAGCCGTCCAGTAACGCGATTCCTTCAGCCTGCCGCGCTCCCACACGGCCGAGGTTCCGGGCATCAATTTGCGTATGCCTCTGAACAGGGTTTTCGGTCCCGGAACGTAGCGATAGGCGAGATAGTCCCAGACCGCCTCCGGGCTGACGCCGGTCCGGATGTCCGGGATACGCAACAGTGCTTTGATCTCCGAGGCGAAATACAGACCGTTCCGGTCTTCATAGATAAACAGCGGCTTCTCGCCGAAGCGGTCCCGCGCCAGGAACAGGCGCTCGTTGCGCGCGTCCCAGATCGCGAACGCGAACATGCCGCGCAGGTGGTGCACGACCTCGCCTTCCCAGTGCTGATAGGCGCGCAGCAGCACCTCCGTGTCGGAATCGCGCGTGAAGCGGTAACCCAGCCGGCACAGCTCGTCGCGCAGCTCGCGGAAGTTGTAGATCTCGCCGTTGAAGGTCAGCGCGAGGCCCGCGGCGGGATCGCACATCGGCTGACGCGCCCCTTCGGGATCGATGATCGCGAGCCTGCGGTGACCGAGAAATACACGGTGTCCCGCGCCGGCGCAGCGGAAGGAGCACATGCCCTGGTCGTCCGGCCCGCGATGAGCGATGGCCTGAAGCATCGACGCGAGCGTGCCCTCCCGTAACGGGCTCTGCGCCTCAGCGATCCATCCCGCGATTCCGCACATGTTGAGATCTGACCGAAAACCTGTATCAGTGCCCTGTCTCGTTCATGCCGCCTCGCCTTGCGGCCTTGACGGCGTGCGTGCCCGAGCGCCGGCGGCACCCGCCAACCCAAGGCCGGTGTAGATTTCTTCCAGTTGCGCGATCACCCGGTCGGCACCGAAGCGCAGCCGAACGGTCTCACGCGCGGCCGAGGCGATACGCCTGCTGAGTTCCGGATCGTGCATCAGCCTGCACAGCAGCCGCTCGAGCACCGCGGTATCTCCGGGCGTGAACAGGAATCCGTTGACTCCATCGGTCACGACGTCGGGGATGCCGCCCACCTCGGCCGCGACGATCGGCAGACCCGCCGCCATCGCCTCCAGCAGGCTCATCGGCAATCCTTCGGCATAGGAGGGCAGAACAAAGACTGCGGCGCTTCCCAGCAGCAACTGTTTTTCGCTCGGCCCGATCCAGCCGGTAAGCCTCACGGCATCGTCTATGCCGAGCTGTACGGCACGCTTGGCGACGGCCTCGCGATCCCCGTCGCCCGCGCAAACGAGCCTGACTTCAGGCATCGAGGCGCGCAACCCGGCGATCGCATCAAGCAGATCGAAGACTCCTTTACCCCGTCCGAGGCGCCCGAAGAACAGAACGACGTTCTTCCGGTCCGATGGGGCCCGCCCGGAAACCGCCAGAACCGGGTTGGGAACGCAGACGACACGCGGATTTCCGGTGACCCCCGTGATCCAGGTCCGCCATTGGCTGGACAGGACGACCACGCATGCGGCCCGATCAAGGAAAAAACGAACGATGCTCCGCCCCACCGCGCTGCACTCTGTCTCGTAGAACCGTGCGAACCCGCCGCCGTGCAAATGAAAGATGACGGGGCACTTCGCGAGCATCCCGACCGCCATGAAGATGGACTTGCGCCAGAAGCTCGCCCGCGAAGCGCAGTGCACATGGATGATCGCGCGCTGCCCCCTGGCAAGAAGCAGGATGAACGCGAGCAGCGCCTCGACGGCCGTTAGAAACTTGCGCATTGCGCCGCCGTCGCAATGGGTCGACAGGTAGTCGATCGGCCAGCGCTCGAACAAGCCCTGCGCTTTGTAGGTGCTGACGACCGCAGCGATGCCGCCCCGCGTTTCAAACGCGGTACCGAGCATGATCAGGCGCTGGTACGGAGGCACTCGCATGTGGGTCAGACCGTCACGGCTGCGCCGAAGTAGTTGCTGATATCGAGGTGCTGGATCAACATCCGTAGCTTGCCGCGCGTCGTGCGCTCGATGCGCTCGACCTGCACCACGCTCGCCTCGCACCCGCCCTGCGTTTTTTCCCGGATCGCCGCGGCGATACGCTTTTGCGCTTCGACCGGCAGCGCGCCGTCCGTCACCGCTTTGAGGGTCACCTCCCCCGGCCAGTCCTGTTCGTACTGGATGGCCTCGATCCCGGAGAGCTCGGGAAAATGCTGGGCGCCGAGGGCGGCGATCGAAATCAGCCGATGGTCCCGGCACACCAGAAATTCCTGCAGCCTTCCCTCGATTCGCTCGCACGCCGGATACCCGGGCAGCTTGCCGTGCTCCCGGTCGCTCAGCAGCGCGAGATCGCCGGTGCGGTACCGCACGAACGGCATCACCTTGTTGTCGAAGCTCGTGCCGACGACGTAACCCAGCACGCCCGGGCGCGTGATCGGTCTGTCGTCCGCGTCCAGCAGTTCGAACCAGCCGTACTGGGGCCAGAAGAGGTAGCGGTCGTCATCGGGCATCGAGGCCGCCATCAGCACCCGCTCGGAATGCCCGTAGTGCTTGAGCACCGGGCAGCGGAACACTTCGCGAAATGTCCGCATCTGGAATCCGTAGGCGTTCTCCGAATACAGCATCACGCCCTTTACACCGCGGGTAAACTCGGGCAGCGGGTTGGCCTCCAGCCAGCGCGCCAGCGGGTAAAGCGCGGACGGGAAGGCCTCGATGAATGCAGGCCGGTGGCGCGCGAGCGCTTCGCTATAGCGCGGCATGAAGCGCTTTTCGAGATGGTCCGAGCTGAGGATCAACTGCCGCTTGATCGGCTCGTACATCCACAAGCTGCCGCCCGGCTTCGCAGCGCTCGCCACGCAGCGCCCGCGCAACGCCAAGGTCAGCTCATCCGGGCCCGCGCCGACCCGATCGCGGAAGTTCTGGATGAACGCATACTCCTTCGGTCGCGAAACGTGTTTCTGCAGGTAAAACTGCATCGGATTGCGGGTGGAGCCCCCGGTGAACATCTTGAGGCGCCGGGAAGCCGGCATTGCACTCGACAGGTAGCGGGCTGGATCTCGCTTGATGTCCAGTTTGTCCGTCACGGGCAGTTGGGCGAGAAGCCGCTCCGGATCATCCCTCCGCAGCAGGGGCCGATATTTTTGGTATGCGGGCACGGTTTCGGCTGCCCAACGCAATGCGGCTTCCAGCTTTCTGATCGCCAACTGCCGGGTTGCGGCAAGGCCGCGCGACGCCGCGATCTGATCGCGAAATTCATTGTAAGCGCCCCCTAGGCGAATATTCGGGGGAAGCAGCGTGTACGCGCGTGCCGCCGGATCCGTCAGCCAGTTCGGCGCTTCCAGATAATATTTCAGGAGCGGGTGCAGCAAATCCTCGATCGGCATGGCGTTACCCGCTTCAGGCTCCGGCCCCGTCGCAGATGCGCCGCACGCGCCCGAGCGCTACAGCCGCCACACCCGCACGCCTTCCTTGCGGAACGGCGCCGGGTCGAACACTGACTTGACGTCGATGAGGCAGCCGCTGCGCACGATCTTCTGCATGTAGGCTGACGCCGTCAGGCCGAGGAACTGGCGGTGTGCGACCGCCAGAATCAGGGCGTCGGCCGCCGGCAGGTCTTCCCACGAGCGGAGCCGGACGCCGTATTCGTGCAGCACTTCCTCGGCGTCGGCGGTCGGATCGTGAGCGAAGATCTCAACGCCGAACTCCTCCAGCTCGCGAATGACATCAATGACCTTGGAATTGCGGATATCCGGGCAGTCTTCCTTGAACGTGAGGCCGAGCACGCTGACTCGCGCGCCTTTGATGTTGCGCCCCGCGTGAATCATCTGTTGCACGGTCTTGCGGGCAATATGCTGTCCCATGCCGTCGTTGATCCGGCGGCCGGCGAGAATCACTTCCGGGTGATAACCAAGCAGTTCCGCCTTGTGTGTCAGGTAATAGGGGTCGACGCCGATGCAGTGGCCGCCGACCAGCCCGGGACGAAACGGCAGGAAATTCCATTTGGTCCCGGCAGCCCTCAGCACCTCCACCGTATCGAGGCCGAGCTTGTCGAAGATGATGGCGAGCTCATTGACGAAAGCGATGTTGAGATCCCGCTGCGTGTTCTCGATCACCTTGGCGGCTTCGGCGACCCGGATCGACGATGCCCGATAAACACCCGCCTTTACCACCGAGGCATAGAGCGCGGCGACCTCTTCCAGGGTCTGGGAATCATCCGCCGCCACAACCTTGGTGATACTCGTCAAGCGGTGCTCCCGGTCGCCGGGATTGATGCGCTCGGGGGAGTACCCAACGTGAAAATCCTCGCGCCATCGCATTCCGGAGCACCGCTCGAGTATCGGCACGCAGACCTCTTCGGTAGTTCCCGGGTAGACGGTCGATTCGTAGATCACGGTCGCGCCCGGCTTGAGATGCTCGCCCACTGTAGCGCTTGCAGATTTGAGCGGTTCCAGGTCGGGCTGCCGCGCGGCGGTGATCGGCGTCGGCACGGCCACAATGATGAAATCCGCCCGCTCGATTTCCGCCGCATGCGAGGTGGCGCGCAGTTGCTTCGCTTCCGCGAGCTCTGCGGCTGATATTTGGCCGCTGGAATCGCTCAAGTGCCTGATGCTCTCGATTCTCTTGAGCGAGA
>VBDM01000011.1 GCA_005881355.1 Betaproteobacteria bacterium | reverse complement strand
TGCATTCGATCATCAGGGCGAGGCCCGAACCTTTGGGTCCCGCCATCGGCAGCGGAATTTGCGCGGCCTGGGAATCGGTCGTAGGTTTTCCGTCCGTGTCGAGCGCCCATCCGGCGGGAATCGCCTCTCCGGTCTTCTTCGCCTGGTTCAGCCTTCCCATCGAGACGACGCCGGTCCCCATGTCCAGCACGACAGGACCCTGTTTGCCACCCGGAACAGCGATCGAAATCGGGCTGGTGGAAACACCCGCCGCGCGCGCTCCGTGATACGCCATGTTCGGCCAGGAAGCCGCGAGCGCGATCGCCGCCATGCCTTCGCGGGCGGCGGCGAGCGTGTAATAGCCGAGCGCCGCCGTGTGCGTGGTTGCCCGGACCAGCGCGAGCCCGACGCCGGCGTCCCGGGCCTTGCGCATCGCTTCGGCGGTCGCCCGCGTCATCGCGATCGGGCCGGAGGCGCGATCGGCGTCGATCAGGACCGAGGCCGGAGTTTCGGTGCGGATCGCGATCGACGGACGCGGATTCATGTCGCCGGCCGCAATCAGATCGACATAGCGCGGGATCCTCGCGACGCCGTGCGTGTCGACGCCCCGGAGATTGGCCCAGACGAGGACGTCTGCGACGACCGCCGCATCGGCCTCGGGCATGCCGGTGCGCGCGAAGATCTCCGTCGCGAAACGCCTGAGCGCGTCGGCCGAAGCGGCCGGCGCCGCCCGATCGGCGTGCGATTGCGTCCTGCTCATGCCGGGATCAGAGCTGCGGTGGAAAGTGCTTGTCGAGCCAGTTGCGCACGAGGTTCACCACCAGCGTGTTGCCCTCCGAGAACATGAAATGGTCGACGTCGGCGATCAAGTGGAGATCGGTCGGTCTGCCCGCGCGCTCGAACAGCCCGACCGACTGCTCGGTCGGCGTCACCGAGTCGTTCGCCGAATGCAGCAGAAGGAGCGGCCGCGGCGCGATCCTTCCGACCACCTCGTTCGCGTTGAACGCAACCATGCTCTCGACGACCTCGAACGGAAATTTCATGATCGAGCCGGGGGCGAGATTGCCGCGCAGGCGCGGCGGAATGGGCACGATATCGTAGCGCGGCACGCTCATCGGTTTCCCCGCGCGTGCTCGCCGCTTTCCCTCCTTCATCATCGCGCTGAACTTCTTCCAGGCGCGGGGCGAGGCGTGCTGCCTGCGGAATTTCTTCGCGCCGTCGCCCCAGCCTCCGGAGGAAATGCACGCGGCGACCCTCCGATCGACGCCCGCGGCGTACACGGCGACCGCCGCCCCGAAGCTCTGTCCCACCACGCCGATGCGCTTCGCGTCGATATCGGGACGGGCGGCGAGGAAGGACAGCGCGTTCCGCGTGTCCCTGACCTGCTCCATGCAGATGACCCGGCCGCGCTCGCCTTCGCTTTCGCCGCAGCCGCGGAAGTCGAAGCGCAGCGCCGCGTAGCCGAGCCCGGCGAGCATTTTCGCGACCGCCGTTCCGCCGCCGCCGTCCTTGTTGCTGCCGAATCCGTGCAGGACGAGAAAGGCGGCGCGCCGCTTCCCCGGTTCGCGCAACTCAGGCAAGTGCAGAACGCCCACGAGCTTGAATCCATCTGATACGAAGCCGACCGGTTCTTCCATCTCCCAGATTCTCCCTGCGGGTAATTATAAAGTGCGACGGTCTCCACCGCGGTAGAATCGCGCAGGAGCTTGCGATGAATCACAGCCACGCGATCGACGTCCACGCGCACTATTTTCCACAGGCCTTTCTCGATCTGATCGCAAAGCACGGGCCCGCGCACGGCTTCGAATACCAGATGATCGAGGGCAAGGGCCCGCAGTTCAAGCACGGCCACCTGATGACGGGGCCGGTGGGCCCGAAATTCGTCGATCTCGACGCGCGGCTCGCCGCGATGGACGAGCAGGGCGTGGAAGTCCACGCGATGTCGCTCTCGCAGCCGATGGTGTACTGGGCGGACGGGGACTTGGCGAGGCGCCTCGCCGAAACCTACAACGACGCGCTCGCGCGGGCGCACGAGCGGCATCCCAAACGCCTCGTCGGACTTGCGACGCTGCCGATGCATGAGGGCGCGCTCGCCGTGAAGGAAATCGAGCGCGCGGCGAAGCTGCCCGGTATCCGCGGCTTCTATATCGCAACGCAGATCCGCGCAAAGGACCTGTCCGACGCGGCGTTCCTGCCTATATGGGAGCGAATCGAGGCGAGCGGCCTGCCGCTTTTTCTGCACCCGGTCGAGGTGATCGGCCACCAGCGCCTGGGCGCGTATTACCTCACCAATCTGCTCGGCAACCCTTTCGAGTCGGCGATCGCCGCGGCGCACCTTATCTTCGGGGGTGTGCTCGACCGCTTTCCCGGGCTCACCGTCTGCCTGCCGCACTCGGGCGGCGCGTTTCCGTGGCTGGTGGGCAGGCTCAACCGGGGCTGGGAGAAGCGCGCCGACCTGAAGCACATCAAGCAACCGCCCGTCGAATACCTGCGCCGCTTCTACTACGACACCGTCGGCTATTCAGACCATGTGCTCGAATACCTGGTCAAGGTGATCGGGGCCGACCGCGTGCTGATGGGCAGCGACTACTGTTTTCCCATCGCCTACGAACAGCCGGTAAGAATCGTCGCCGATCACCCGACTCTGGACGCCGGGGCGAAGCGGGAGATCGTCGAGGCAAACGCCCGCCGCCTGCTGAGGGTCTAGGGCCCCGCCGCCTTATTTTCGGAAAATCCAGATGAGAATGCTGACGACGACCGATACGACAAGGCAGGTCATCAGGGGAAAGTAGAGGCTGAATCCTTCGCGCCGCACCACGATGTCTCCTGGCAGCCTGCCCAGACCCAGCTTCGACATCACCGGCCACAGCAATCCCGCGGCCACCAGGAGGAGTCCCGCGACGATCAGCCACTTGGACAAGGTGCGCGCCTTTCCGCTTCGATCCACGTTAGGCGGGAATCTGCCAAAATAGTTGCACTGCGCCGGAATGGAAGCCGCGTCGCTCGCGTTTACCGGACGCCCGCGGTCAGGCATCGCACGCATCAACCGACCCAACGGGTCTTTCAAGGAGGAAACACCACCATGAAGAAACTCGCAGTTTTGCTGTCCGCCAGCGTCCTCGCGGCCTCGGGCGCCGTCGCGCAGGCCCAAACGCGCATGTTCGTGCGCGGCACCATCACTTCGTTGAACGGTGATGTTCTTTCCGTGAAGTCGCGCGACGGCAAGGACCTGAAGATCAACCTCGCGCCCAAGTTCGGGGTGCGCTACGCCAAGGCCCTTGCCCTGGCGGACGTCAAGCCCGGCGACTTCGTCGGGCCGGCGTCGAGGAAACGCGCCGACGGGACGCTCGAAGCGATCTCCCTCCAGGTATTCACCCCGGACCGCCGCGGACAGGTGCCGGAAGGCCATATGCCCTGGGACCTCGAGCCGGGCTCGCTGATGACCAACGCAATCATCGGGGGCTTGGTCCAGACTTCGAAAGGGCGCGAGCTGACTCTCGAATACAAGGGCGGCTCGCAAAAAGTCCTCGTCCCCGAGGGCGTTCCCATATTCACTGCGTTGCCGGGCGACCGCTCGATGCTGGTACCGGGCGCCTATGTCGTCATCGGCGCCCAGGTCGCGGCCGACGGGACCTTGTCGGCGGCAGGCGGCACGGTCAGCAAGGACGGCGTGAAACCGGCGAACTAACCCATCCCACCGACGGGCCGCAGCGCGCATGAGGGAGCATCGCGAAACGCTGCGGCTCGAAGATCGGCCCGGCGAGGTATTGCTTGCGACCCTCGACCGCCCCGAGGTCGCCAACGCGTTCGACACGCGCACCGCGCTCGATGTCTGCGAATTTTTCGAAAGCCTTGAAGCCGGGGGCCGATGCCGCTGCATCGTGCTCACCGGCGCGGGCGAAAAGGCGTTCTGCTCCGGCGCCGACCTGAAGGAGCGCGCCTCGCTCGATGACGGGCAGTGGCGCGCGCAGCACGAGGTTTTCGAGCGCATGTTCCGCTCGGTGCGCAACTGCGCTGTCCCGGTGATCGCCGCGGTGAACGGTGCAGCGTACGCCGGCGGCCTCGAGCTCGTGCTGCTCTGCGATTTCGCCTACGCCTCGAAATCGGCGAGGTTCGCGCTTACCGAGGTGTCCCTGGGCATCATGCCGGGCGGGGGCGGCACGCAGACGCTCGCGCGCGCCGTCGGAGAACACCGCGCGAAGGAGCTGATCCTCGCCGCGCGGCCCTTCTCCGCAGAGGAGGCGCTCGCATGGGGCGTGGTCAACAAGCTGTGCGAGCCGGGCAGGCTGCTCGATGAAACTCTGGAAGCGGCGGTGCGAATCTCAGCCAACGCGCCTTTGTCGGTGCGCGAGGCGAAGCGCGCCATTCGCCAGGGGCTCGGCATGGACCTCGCCTCGGCCATGCAGCTCGAGATCGCGGCCTACGATCGCCTCGTAGATACCGAAGACCGAAAGGAAGGCATCCGCGCCTTCAACGAAAAGCGCAAGCCGAAGTTCGAAGGCCGCTGAATCGCCCGATCCTTGACGGTCAGCGTCACGGCCGTCGCTGTCTCACGACATCCCCATTCCCTTGTAAACAGCAGCTTGAAAGCGCGGCGCAAGCACCTGTCGCTCTGCAGCGACAGCGTCGAATGCAAGCGATGCGCACGCCTCCCGGCAATTGCATGATTTTGCTCATAACCCGCTCGTGGCATGCGCGTTGCTACGGTAGATAAGTTTTACGCTCGATATTTTCAGCGCTGGACTCCTAACAGCAAAGAGGAACCCTCATGCTCGACAATTCTCGCCGCAAAGACAATCCGCTCACCCGTTCGCCAAGCCCCTACAACCAGCTGCACGAAGCCTTGACTCCGCGCAGCACGGAATCGGCGAAGCCGGAAGCTTCCAGACCGGAGACTTCCAAATCCGAAGCGCCCAAGGCCGATGCGCGCGAACACCCTGGACCTTCTCGATCCGGCGAAGGAACCATGAGCAAGCTGATCGTCGGCCCGGACATCAAGCTCAAGGGGGCTGAGATCACCGACTGCGACACGCTGGTCGTCGAAGGCCGGGTCGAGGCCTCGATGGACAGCCGCGTCATCCAGATCTCCGAGCACGGCGTGTTCGTCGGCAAGGTCGGCATCGACGTCGCCGAGATCCGCGGTCGCTTCGAGGGCGAGCTGACCGCGCGCAAGCAACTGGTCATTCGCGCAACCGGGAGAGTGTCGGGCAAGATCCGCTACGGCAAAGTCGCGATAGAGGAAGGGGGCGAGCTTTCGGGCGATATCGCGGCGCTCGCCGCGGCCAAAGGCGCGGGCGCCGCGCGCCCAGCTGGCTCCGATTCGGAGCGCAACGCCGCCCCCGTGGGGACCGCCGCAGCGCAGGCTCCCGCTCAATCGGGGAGCGCAGCGTTGTTCGGCAAGCCGGCCAGCGCTTCCCGCTAGCTCCCGGGAACAATCCCCGGCTGAAGGGAAAGGCAGAACTCGGCGATCTCCCCGGGCCGCGTCCACCACGCGCGCTCGCGGTGCCGGTGCTCGACGCAATGCTTGAGCGCGACGCGCAGCGGCCGCAGCCGGAACGGCTGGCCGAAAACGTAAGGATGGATCGAGACGTTGCACACGAGCGGGTGCTTTTCGCACTGCTCGATCATCTCGTCG
Source organism: Betaproteobacteria bacterium (assembly GCA_005881355.1). GTDB lineage: Bacteria > Pseudomonadota > Gammaproteobacteria > Burkholderiales > SG8-39 > VBDM01. Next base: position 3,370 of record VBDM01000011.1, on the reverse strand, counting down.
AACTGATCGACCAGCATGTCGCAGAACTCGCGGGCGCTGTGCTTGCGGTGCACGACCGCGGGCGAATCGTTGACCTCGACCGGGTAGGGCACCGAAAGGATCGGCCCGGAGCGCGTCCTCATCCAGATCGGCTGGTCGTCGCAGGGCCAGTCCATGAAGTAGGTGTAACCCGCCTCCTTAAGAAGATCGGGCGTCACCGAAGTCTCGTAGGCGCCGGCGCCCATCCATCCCGTGGGGCGTTTCTTCTCGTTGCGGGCGAAAGTCTCGGTCGCTTCGCGGATGAGGCGCTCTTCGTCGGGCTCCCATAGGCCGCGCAGGTTCTCCGAATTGGTGCGGCCGTGGGCGACGATCTCGTCGCCGCGCGCGCGGATGCGGGTGAAGATCTGTGGCGCGTAGTCGTAGAGCAGGCTGTTGGTGTTGTGCGCGAGCGGCAGCGCGAGCTCGTCGGCGAGCTCGAACAGGCGCCAGATGCCGACGCGGTTGCCGTAATCGCGCCAGGAATAGTTGCGCTGCGTCTGGGGCTCGCCCGTCTTGGCGTTGTCGTGCCCGAGCCCCGCGCCGAAGGCGAAGCACTCGATGTTGGTGGTGATGCAGAACGCGAGCCGCTTGCCCCCCGGCCAGGAATAATCCTTGCGCTCGGTGATCGGAACGTAGTCGTAGCGCGAGTGCCGCGGGAGAAAATTCCTGGCCACGCCGGAGGCTCCCTCGCTCAATCGGCTTTGGCGCCGGAGTCCCTGACCATTTTTCCGAGCTTCACGACCTCGGCGCGCATGTGGGCGGCGAACTGCTCGGGAGTGCTCGTGATCGGCGTTGCGCCCTGGGTCGAGAAGAAGTCCCGGATCTCGGGCGAATTGACGGCTTTTGCGAACTCGGCGTTGGCGCGCTCGACGACGTCCTTGGACATGCCTGCAGGGCCGATGACGCCGCTGTAGAGCACCAGATCGAACCCCGGGAGCGCGGCTTCGGCGAGGGTCGGGATGTCCTGGACCGCAGCCACGCGCTCGGGCGTCGTCACCGCGAGCGCGCGCAGCTTGCCGCTCTTCACGTGCGGCAGCGCCGCGGGCATCGTCGAGAAGATGAAGGCCACTTCGCCCGCGATCACCGCGACCGTCGCGGGCGCGCTGCCCTTGTAGGGCACGTGCAGCAGATCGACGCCCGCCATGGTCTTGAAGCTCTCGCCCGCCAGATGCACGATCGTGCCGGTTCCTGAAGAGGCGTAATTGAGCTGCCCCGGCCGCGCTTTCGCGAGCGCGATCAGCTCGGGCACCGATTTCGCGGGCAGCGCCGCGTTCACGACGAGGAGCAGCGGCGTCGAGGCGAGCAGGCTGATATAGGTGAAATCCTTCAGGCTGTCGTAAGGAAGCTTCCGATAAAGACTCGCGTTGATCGCATGCGTGGTGGCGTCGCAGAAGTAGAGCGTGTAGCCGTCCGGGGCCGACTTGGCGATGTACTCCGACGCAATAGTGGTTCCCGCGCCCGGGCGGTTGTCCACCACCACCTGCTTGCCGAGATTCTGCGAGAGCCTGGCGCTGATCGCGCGCGAGAGCACGTCGGACACGCCGCCCGGCGTAAAACCAACCACCAGGCGAATCGGCTTGTCGGGGTAGCTCTGCGCAAGGACGCCTGCGCTGAGGAAAGCGAGAAAAACGGCGGCAAGCGTTCGGCAAATCATGAAATCTCCTTTGACGGAAGTTGCCGGGCCCTCAGGCGCTTTCGCGGGCGCCCGCGGGGACGACGGATATTTCCGACCGGTAATTGCGGCTCACGTGCAGGAAATAGGCGAACAGGATACCGGCCGCGACGATGAGGCTCAATAGCCCCGCCAGCCAGAATCCCGCCGCGCCCATCGGCGTCGCGCCCCCGAGCGCGTTGGCGGCGCGGAGTTCGGTGAGCCCCAGAAGGTAGCCTCCGCCGAGGCCGATTCCCCACAACGCCGCCGTGTAGACGAGCATCGGAATGAAGGCGATCTTGTAGCCGCGCAAGGCGTTGACGATCACGACTTGGGCGGTATCGAAGAGCTGGTAGAGCGCGACGAAGGCGAGCAGGCGAATGGCGATGGCCTGGACCGCCGCGTCGCGGGTGTAAAGGAGCACGATTTCCCGGGCCTGGATGAAAATGCCCAGCGCGGCGCAAGCGGAGATCGCAAGCATCATGCCGACGCCGGTGAGGCCGGTGTGCCTCGCATCGCGCGGCGCTTCCGCGCCGATCGCCTGCGCAGTGAGTACACCGGTGGCGTTGCCCACCGCGAGCCCGAACATGTAGAGGACCGCCGACACGTTGGACGCGATCTGATGGCCCGCGGAGGTGGCGGCGCCCAGGTGCGCGAGAAACAGTGCCATGAAAGTGAACGAGGTTACCTCGACGAAAAAGCTCAAGCCCATGGGCACGCCGAGCTTGAGGTGGTTCCAGAGGGCGCTCATATTGGGCCAGGACCAGCGGGCGAATACCCGGAATGGCCGGTAAAACGGGTGCCTTGCGCAATAGGCCCAGGCGATCGCGACGATCAGCCAGCTCGCGATCGCGGTCGCCACCGCGCACCCCGGTCCGCCCATTTCGGGAGCCCCGAGCAAGCCGTAGATCAACAGCGCATTGAGCGGCGCCTTGATGGCGAGGTAGACGAGGTTGATCATCATCACGGGGCGCGGTCGCGACACCGCGGTGGTGAGCGCGAAGAACACGCGAAACAGCAGCATCGCGGGCAGCGCCCACGCGATGCCGTACAGATAGGCGCGGGTGCGGGACTCGACCTCGGGCGGCGTGCCGAAGAGCCGCAGGTAAGGCTCGGGGAAGGCGAGCACCAGGACGCCGAGCACGGCGAGGCCGAGCGAAAGCCACGCCGTCTGGCGCGTCTCCTCGCCGATCCGCTCGTACTGCTTTCCCCCATAGAGCTGTGCCGCGATCGGCGAGAGCGCCTGCACCATGCCCAGCAGTCCGATGAACACGCTGAAATAAACGCTCGTGCCGATCCCCACCGCGGCGAGATCGACCGCGCTGTAGTGGCCTGCCATCACGGTGTCGAGCACGCCGCTCGCGATCACAGCGAGCTGCGCGACGAGCACCGGCCAGGCGAGGCGGAAGATGGCCGGGACGATTCGGAGGACAGACGAAGTCACGAAAAAAGCAGGCGGTCGAAAAGGGCGAGCCGCGTATTTTACGTGGAGACGTCCCCCGCGCCCGTTGCTGTCAGAATAATTGCCTTCTCCGACTAGGAAGGACCCCCATGCGCGAAGAGACAAAAATCGTCCACTCCGGACTCCATCCCGAACGGTTCCAGGGCGCCGTAAACCCGCCGGTGTTCCACGCCTCGACGATTCTCGCGGGGAGCGTGGAGGAGTATCGCCGCAAGCGGAAGGACTGGCTGCAGGACGTG
>VBDM01000362.1 GCA_005881355.1 Betaproteobacteria bacterium | reverse complement strand
GCCTCGCGCGCGGCCTTCACGCGGGCTTCTTCCTCCTTGGGCGAGAGTCGTCCCACCTTCATTTTCACCGCGCGAAAACCCGCTTTCACGTAGGCAGCCATCTCCTCGCCGAGTTTTTTCGGCGTTTTGCCCTCGAGGTAGTAGCCGCCGCTCGCATAGGCGGGGACAGCGTCGTCCACCGCTGCGCCCAGGTATTTGTAGAGAGGCAAATTCACCGTGCGCGCGTTCAGGTCCCAGAGCGCGCAGTCGAGGATCGAGATGGCGCGCATGACGCTGCCGGCGCGCCCGTGCAGGAGCGTCTCCTGGAACATGCGCTGCCATAAGCCCTCTACGAGCAGGCTGTCGTGGCCAAGCAGAATCGGTGCGAGCAGCTGCTCCACGGCCTCCGCGACGAGCGTTCCGCCCGAAGAGCCGGCGTAGCAGAAGCCGATGCCTTCAATGCCGCCAGCGCGCACCCTGACGAGTCCGTAGTCGCGCGCGAACACGGTCCGCGTTGCGAAGCTCGTGACATTTTCCAAAGGGACCCGCGCGTGCGCGACAGAAATCGATTCGCCTTGTTTTTTCTTCGAAAGCAGAGGGGCGCGCTACGATATAATTATCGCATCCATCGGGCCGGCGCGACGCGGCTCCCTGTTTCGGTCCTTCTCGTGAACGTTCTGTACGAAGACGACGGCACATTCAAGGTCGCCACGGTGCTCGTCGACGGCGAGAACTCGCTCCAAGTTCAGGCGCCGCACGGCAAACGCGCCAAGATCAAGGTAAAGGACGTGCTGTTGCGCTTCCCGGAGCCCGGCGCCGCGGACCTGCTTGCGCAGGCCGAGACGCTGGCCGGGGGTATCGAAACCGATTTCCTCTGGGAGTGTTGTGGCGGCGAGGAGTTCGGCTTCGCGGAGCTCGCACGCGAGTACTGCGGCCGCGCGCCCTCGGCGGTGGAGGCAGCCGGAATCCTCGTGAAGCTGCACTCCGCGCCGATGTATTTTCACCGTAAAGGCAGGGGGCGATACCGGGCAGCGCCGCCCGAGACGCTGCGCGCCGCGCTCGCGGGGATCGAGCGCAAGAAGCAACAGCAATTGCAGATCTCGGCCTGGGCGGAAGAACTTGCAAGCGGCGCGCTTCCCGAAGAGTTCCTGCCGCTTCTCGCGCAGCTCCTGTACAAGCCTGATCGCAACCGGGCTGAAACCAAGGCGCTCGAGGAGGCTTGCGCGAGGACCGGGCTGTCTCCGGCAAAGCTGATCGAGCGCTGCGGCGCGCTGCCTTCCAGCCACGACTACCACCTCAATCGGTTTCTTTTCGAGTATTTCCCCAAGGGAACGGGCTTCGTTCCCGGGCTAGAAGCCACCGAGCCCCGGGATCTCCCGCTTGCCGACGCGCGTGCGTTCAGTCTTGACGACGCGTCCACCACCGAAATCGACGATGCGTTTTCAATAACGCCGCTTCCAGGCGGCGGCCTGCGCGTGGGCATCCACATCGCCGCTCCGGCGCTCGGGTTCTTGCCCGGATCGCCCCTCGACGCGGTGGCGCGCGAGCGCCTCTCGACGGTGTACCTGCCAGGCTACAAGTTCACCATGCTGCCGCCCCAGGCGATCGAGCCTTTCTCGCTTACAGAAGGGGCCGGTCGTCCGGCGCTTTCCCTCTATCTCGACGTGCGCGGCGAAGATTTCGCAATCGAGAACCACCACTCCCGCGTCGAGCGCGTTCCCATCGCCGCGAACCTGCGGCATCACGCCGTTGAAGAACTGGATGCGGCCTTTCTGACCGGAGAATCGCGCGAGGGCATCCCCTTTTCGCGCGAACTGAGCACGCTCTGGAAGTTTGCGCTCGCGCTGGAGAAGGCGCGCGGGAAGCCCTCTACGGCCCCGGAGCGTCCTGATTACACTTTTCACGTCGAGGGACGCGACGAAAATGCGCGCATCGCGATCGCCGAGCGCCGGCGCGGCACGCCGCTCGACAAACTGGTCTCCGAGCTGATGATTACGGTCAACAAAACCTGGGGGAAGCTGCTCGACGATCACGGCGTCGCGGCGATCTACCGCGTCCAAGCCGCCGGCAAGGTGAGGATGACCACTTCGGCCATGGCGCACCAGGGCCTGGGCATCAGCCATTACGCTTGGGCAAGCTCGCCGTTGCGCCGGTACGTGGATCTGGTGAACCAGTGGCAGCTCCTCGCGCTGCTTGACGGGCGGGCCCCGCCGTTTTCGCGCAATGACGACATCATGCTCGCCGCCGTGAATGATTTCGAAGCGACCTACGCTGCTTACGACGAGTTCCAGCGCCGCATGGAGCACTACTGGTGCCTGAGGTGGTTGCTGCAGGAAGAGATCGACGTTGCGAGGGCGCGGGTGGTGCGCGAGAATCTGGTCAAGTTCGATGGCCTGCCGCTGTATGCGAGGGTGCCGTCGCTGCCCGAACTCGCTCCCGGCACGGCCGTCGAAATCGCGGTGACCGAAATCGATCTTGTCGGAGCCGATCTCAAGTGTGTATTCCGGTGCCGTGCGGACGCATCGGAGAGCTCGGTGGCGCCACGCTCATAAGACAAAACTCTAAAAAGGGCCTAGAATCATATGATTCAAAAAGCTTTTAATGGATTCCAAGGTGGCTTTCTTTAGACCCGGCTTCGACGCGCTCGCCTGGCCTTGGCCACAGCCGTTCGCTAGGCTGGAT
>VBDM01000364.1 GCA_005881355.1 Betaproteobacteria bacterium | reverse complement strand
GTCGTGAGCCGAGGCAATCCCCTCATGGAGGCGATCCTGAATCAGGGCCACGCTTACGTTTCCGGTCCCCAATGGCTCGCCGACACCATCTTGGCGGATAAAAGGGTGCTCGCCGTGGCAGGAACACACGGAAAAACAACGACTGCATCCATGCTGGCCTGGATTCTCGAGGACGCCGGCCTCGCCCCCGGGTTCTTGATCGGCGGCGTCCCGCAGAATTTTGGAATATCCGCAAGGTTAGGAAATAAAGTGCATTTCGTCATCGAAGCCGACGAATACGATACGGCTTTTTTCGATAAGCGCTCCAAGATGGTGCATTACCGGCCCAGGGTTGCCATTTTGAGCAATATCGAGTTCGATCATGCAGATATCTTCGTCGATCTTACAGCGATCGAGACGCAATTTCATAATTTCGTTCGAACGATACCCAGTTCCGGTCAGCTGATCGTGAACGGTGCCGATCCAGCGATAGAGCGCGTGCTCACTCGAGGCTGCTGGACTCCAGTTGAGCGCTTTGGCGTCAAAGAGGGCTGGAGAGCGAGCGAGGTCGCAAGGGGATGTTTCGATGTGCTTTACCAGGAGACGCCGGTTGGCCAGCTCTGCTGGGAATTGCTCGGGGAGCACAATCGCTCGAACGCTCTTGCCGCGATCGCTGCAGCGCGGGCCGCCGGTGTCGAGCCTACGCGCGCTGTGCAATCGCTCGCGCGCTTCAAGAGCGTCAGGCGCCGCATGGAGCTTCGGGGTACGGCAGCGGGTGTCGTAGTCTGGGACGACTTCGCCCACCACCCGAGCGCCATCGCCGCGACGCTTT
>VBDM01000363.1 GCA_005881355.1 Betaproteobacteria bacterium | reverse complement strand
CAGCTCCCAGGGGGACCACACGCTCGCGAGCTTTCCCGAGCACATTCCGCTGATCCTGGAATTCGCCGACATGGATTGACTACTTCAGCACCTTCCAGGACGAATTCCCGTCTTTGAGCGCGTAGAGCGCCAGCGCTTTTTCGTCGAACCCGAACCCCAGGCCTGGGGTCTCGGGCAGAAGCAGCATGCCGTCCTTGGCCTTGAGCTGCGCGTCGATGAGACGCCGGAAATTGAGCACTTGGTCGTCGGGGAAGAACTCGACGTAGCGCGCGTTCGGGGTCGCCGCCACGAGGTGCGCGTGCAGGTCGTGAAACCAGTGCGGGCAGACAGTGACGCCGTAGCTCGCCGC
>VBDM01000361.1 GCA_005881355.1 Betaproteobacteria bacterium | reverse complement strand
GCGTCGTACGCGGCGCTGTGGGCGAACGCCTTTTGCGCCAGGGCAAAGCGCGTGGCCTCGCTCAAAGCCCCGCCGTGTTTCTTCATCTCCTCGATCAGTCCGGGATAATCCGAAGGGTCGGTCACGACCGCGACCCCCGTGTAGTTCTTCGCTCCCGCGCGCAGCATGCTGGGACCTCCGACGTCGATGTTCTCCATCGCTTCGGCGAGCGTGCAGCCGGGGTTCGCCACGGTCTGCGCGAACGGGTAAAGATTGACGGCGACGAGATCGATCGGCTCGATCCCGGATTCCGGCCGCCTTGATCGCGGCCATGTGCGCGGGGGAATCGCGCCGGGCGAGGATGCCGGCATGCAGGCGCGGGTGCAGGGTCTTCACCCTCCCGTCGAGCATTTCCGGAAAGCCGGTGTAGTCGGCCACCTCGGTCGCCGCGATGCCGTGTTCGGCGAGCAGTTTCGCCGTGCCGCCCGTCGAGAGAATCCTGATCTTGAATCGGGCGAGTCCGCGCGCGAATTCGGCGAGTCCCGTCTTGTCGGATACGCTGACCAGCGCCGTTCGGATGGGGACGCTCAAACTCTCAACGCCTTACATCTTGATTTTGAGCGACTGAATTTTCTTCCGCAGGGTATTGCGGTTGATGCCCAGCATCTCCGCGGCGATCGTCTGGTTGCCCGCAGCCCGGTCCAGAACGATTTCCAGCATCGGCCGCTCGACGTTCTTGACTACCATGTCGTAGATGGCGCGCGGCTTTGCCCCGTCGAGGTCCTTGAAGTACCGCTCCAGAGACCGGCGGATGCAATCCGCGATCTCGCTTGTCTGCTTCATTTCCCGCTCCCTTAGCTCTGATGTTTCCGTTTATGCGTCGCACCGGCGTCCGAATTTTATTCCGACTCATGCGGCCAGCGCTTCCTCGTATAGCAGGCGCGGGTGTTCGCGCCCGAGTTGCTCGAAAAATCGATTTACCGAATCCAGCTGCTCCTCGCAGCTCGTAAGCTGATTCATGCCGTGCCGGAAGCTCGCCGAACCGGCAAGGCCCTTGGTGTACCAGGAAATATGCTTGCGCGCGACCTTGACTCCGGTTTCACGGCCGTAAAACGCGTACAACTCCTGCAGATGCGCAACCAGCACGCAATGGATTTCCGAGACGAGCGGGTGAGGGAGCTTCTCACCGGTCGCAAGATAGTGCTCGATTTCGCGGAAGATCCAAGGCCGCCCTTGAGCGGCGCGGCCGATCATGATGCCGTCGGCGCCCGTATATTCGAGCACCTGCTTCGCCTCCTCCGGCGTGGAGATGTCGCCGTTCGCCACCACGGGCAGACGCGTGGACCGCTTGACCTCGCGGATCGTGTCGTACTCGGCCCGGCCGGAGAAGCCGCAGGCGCGGGTGCGGCCGTGCAGAGACAACAGCCGCACGCCGGTGTCTTCGGCGATTTTCGCCACGGTGAGGGCATTCTTGTTGAGCGGATCCCATCCGGTGCGGAACTTCAGCGTGACGGGCACATCCACCGCGTCCACCACGGCCTCGAGAATGCGCCCGACCAGCGGTTCGTCCTTCAGGAGCGCGGAGCCGGCCATGGTGTTGCAGACCTTCTTGGCCGGGCATCCCATGTTGATGTCGACGATTTGCGCGCCCTGCTCGACGTTGTAGCGGGCGGCCTCGGCCATCATGGCCGGGTCGGCTCCGGCGATCTGCACCGAGATCGGTTCGACCTCGCCGTCGTGGTTTGCCCGGCGGAGCGTTTTCTCGCTGCCCCACAACAGCGAATTCGACGCCACCATTTCCGATACCGCCAGACCGGCGCCGAATTTTTTGCACAGCTGCCTGAACGGGCGGTCGGTGACGCCGGCCATCGGCGCGACGAACAGATTATTGCGCAGCGTGTGTGAACCGATTTGCATCGACGATCACGGAAAATTCTTTCGGGCGGGAGCGCAATTCTATACCTAAACCCGAACGATTAGGGAAGCGCTTTTGCCGCTTCGTTCAAAAAATTCCGCCGATGCGGAGATTTTTTCTTTCCGCAGCGCAGAAACGGCGCCGCGCTTCTTTAAGGCAGCGCGCGCGTTCCGAAAATCATGCGGCGGGCGAGAAAACGCCGTGCCGGCGGCAAGGCGTCGAGCGCGGCCAGCCCCGCGCCACGCACAGCCGCGAGAGGCGCAAGGGAATTCGAGAAGATCCTGACCAGAAAATCGGTGAATCCGATTCCCGCGTAACGATCGAAACGACGGTGGCGGACGTAGCGCGCGAGAAAACGCGGCGTGCCGATTTCTTCCTTGACAACATCAAGCAACATCTGAGCCAGTTC
>VBDM01000350.1 GCA_005881355.1 Betaproteobacteria bacterium | reverse complement strand
ACATCGTCATGAATTTTTCGCGGACCTGCGGGGTCCTGCAGCGCGCCGCCACCAGCTGCTCGCCGCCCGTGAGCTCGGTCGTCTCGCCGAATACGAGCGTCACGCCGTGCGGATAGAGCTTGTCGAAGGCGTTGCCGACGCAGGGGTTCGAGCCGATTCCGGAGGTCGTGTCCGACTCGCCGCACTTCGTCGACACCCACAGGTCTTTGAGGGCCCGCTCCTCGCGCTGCAGCTCGGAGGCCCAGTGCACGTATTCTTTTGCGGCCTTGGAGGCGAGGCGCACTGTCTCCATGTCGCCGTGGCCTTCGATGCCGAAGTACGAGACGGGCTTACCCGTCCTGGCGATGCCGTCGGCGACGCGCTTCGCCCAGCCGTCCTCGATGCCGATCACGACCACGGCGGCGACGTTGGGGTTGGAACCGGTGCCGATCAGCGTTCTGAAGTGCAGCTCGAGATCCGCCCCGAACTGCAGCCGCCCGTAGGGATGCGGGATGGCGAGCGTGCCTTTGATGTTGTTCGCCACCGCTTCGCACGCGGCGTTGGAGAGATCGTCCACGGGAAGGATGATGACGTGGTTGCGCACGCCGACGCGGCCGTTTTCCCGCTTGTAGCCCTGGAAAGTCGCGTTTTTCAGGTCGATCGCCATGAGTGCCTCGCTTACCAGCGCTTGGTTTTGATGTTGTGCACGTGCGCGTGCTCGCCCACCCGGATCGGAGAGACCGCGCGGCCGATGTCGACTCCGTACTTGATCACCGTGGCGTCGGCCGCCAACCCGCGGACCGCGAGCTTGTGACCGATCGGAATGTCGTTCCTTGCCTGGATCTTGATTTCCTTGTCCTGGTCCATGATCCAGCCGGTCAGCTCCTGGCCGGCTTTCACGCCTTCGACGACGACCACGCCGACCGAGTCGTTTTCGTCGTGCACTACGAAGTGAATCATGAGAGCTGCTGGAAACGCCGCTTCAGCGGCAGAGCAGATTGCCTGCGTAAGGATCAACGGGCCGGGTGCAGTCCTGCGCGTTGATTCTGCGCGTGGGGTCGGGTTCGGGCGCCCGGACATGGGTCTTGCCGTCCGCACCGACACGGTAGTAATGCACCGCGTCCGCCGCCATGACGCCGATGACGATCGCGTTGCCGAGCGGAGAGCCGCTGGATACGCTGACCTGCGACGTCGTGGTGCTGCCCGTGGAGTCCGCGCGGGCCGAGTAGCGGACGGCGCAGCCCGATAAAGCGAGAGTCGCGGCAAGACAAGTCGACGCAATGCAGCGCATAAGATCAAAGTTAGCACGCGCTGATGCGCTTCGCCAGATGGCTTAAAATTCCGGCGTTCCCATAGCGGGGCTCGCCCACCGGAGTTCGGCCATGAACAAACCCGTTGAATCGCTGCCCGCGGAGAAGCTCGAGTACCTCAAGCGCCGCACCGACAAGTACTTCACCAAGTCGCGCCAGATCATCGAGCGCTTCGGCGACCGCGCCGTCACCTACGGCGTGTTCCTGCGCCGCGGCGTGATCTGCGCCGTCAACCCCGCCATCGACGCGCTGCGCACCTACTACCCGGAGAGCGCGGAGCCGCTCAGGATCACGCGCCTTTACGAGGAAGGGGCGTTCGTTCCCGACCAGATGGCGATTTTCACCTATACCGGGTCCTTCTCCGCGCTGGTCGAGCTCGAAACGCTGATCCTGCAGCGCATCGGCGTCGCCTGCGTCAGCGCCTACAACGCCTACAAGATGGCGATGAACCTGAAGAAGGCCGCGTTCATCGACATGCACGCGCGCCATTCGCCCGGCGACGATCTGTCGCTGCTCGCGGCTTACGGGGCGTCGGTGGGCAGCCGCATGGCGAAGCTCGCCGGCGCGGTCGGCTTCGTCGGCTCCTCGCAGGATCTG